>NZ_BAAAMU010000182.1:0-17040 GCF_039529435.1 Nonomuraea maheshkhaliensis | reverse complement strand
CCTGCGGGAATTAAGCGCCGCCCCCTTTCGGAGACAACCCCTCTAACTTACCAGCTCATCCGAAGTGGTTTGTCACCATCGAAGGACGACCCTGAAGGTAGTGGGATTTGCCGGGCATCTTCCGAAGCTCTAGGAACCTCTTGGCCGCCCTGCGCGAAGCAACTCTAGCAGCCTGGCGCGCCCACTTTGGCCGACTCAGGTAATCAGACGGTTCTCCCCTCACCACCAGACCCTCAAACCTCACCTGTCCACCCCCTGGACGACGCCTCCGATCGCAAGTCGATGGCAAGTCATCCGCAATCGTTCTCACGTACGAAGTACGTACGAGCAGACTGCGCTCTCGGAGGTGGCGGCCATGACCCGGTCGGAGTTCGACGACATTCGCGCGTTCCTCGCCGACGAGGCGACCCACGCAGGTGACCTGCTGCGCATCGCCAGGACTTTGATCGACGACCTCGAACACGCGCGCATGCGTGAGGCCGTCCTGCGCACCCACTACCTGCGCCTGCTCACGGCCGCGCGCGCGACGGTGGCGGCGGACACGGTCGGCGAGGCGGAGCCGCTGGCGTTCCTGAGGCACGAGCTGGCCGAGCGCGGTCAGCTGCCGGAGGACGGGGAGGCCGTGCAGCGCATCCTGTCCGACGCGCGTGCGGCGGCGGCGTTGCTCGCCTGCCTGGAGGAGCCGGCGCCGCGACGGCCGCGCGGCATGCGCCTGCGCCGCTGCGTCGGCACCGGCCGCACCCTCCGCCGGTAAGCACCCGTGCCCGCACCATTCAGACCGCCGGTCCAGCGCCGTCGGTGATGCCGCCGCTCCATGGCCGCCCGGCTCCGGTCACGCCACCCAGGTGATCCGCCCAGGACTGCCCGGCTCCCGGCCGCTCAGGCCGGGTCACGCAGCCCACGTGGCCGACAGTCGGTTCACGCTGGTGTGATGACGACTTCGGGCATACCTGCCCTTGGCCCACCGCCTGTAAGACTTCGCATATGTGGCAGCGGGGGCTGAACTGGGCGGCAATCATCTTGGTTGGGCTATTTGGCCTGATGTGGGTGGGCATCGTGATTTACGCGGATCAGGGCTCTTCCCTCTGGATGCGCGTCGTGCAGGTCGTCTTCGGCCTCCTCCTTCTGGGCTGGGCCGTACGGAAGGCGTTCAGGATGCCCGGCGGCCGGGTCTGAATCCGGCAATCGCCAGACCCTGGGTCACTCCGGCGGCAGTGGCTGGAATCGGTACCCCATCCCGGGCTCCGTCAGGAGCTGCACCGGATGCGCCGGGTCCCGTTCGAGCTTGCGCCGCAGCTGGGCCATGTACTGGCGCAGGTAGTGCGTCTCCTTGAGGTACGCGCTCCCCCACACCTCGGTGAGCAACTGCCGCTGGCTGATCAGCTTGCCGGGATTGCGCACCAGCAGCTCCAGGAAGTGCCACTCCGTGGGCGTCAGGTGCACCCCGCCCGAGACCGTCTTGTCGGCGAGGTCGACGACGTGGTCGCCCACCCGTACCGTGGCGTTCTCCTCGTCCTGCTGACCCGTGCGGCGCGTCACCGCGCGCACCCGCGCGAGCAGTTCGTCGATGCTGAACGGTTTGGTCACGTAGTCGTCGGCGCCGGCGTCGAGAGCGTCCACCTTGTCGGTGCTGTCCGCGCGCCCGGACAGGACGATGATCGGCACCGTGGTCCAGCCGCGCAGGCCCTGGATGACCTCCACCCCGTCGAGGTCAGGCAGCCCGAGATCGAGGATGATGAGGTCGGGGTGCCACTCGGCGGACTGGCGCAGGGCCGTGCCGCCGTCGGGCGCCACCGCGACCTCGTACTGCCTGGCGGCCAGGTTGACGCGCAGGGCCCGCAGGATCTGCGGCTCGTCGTCCACCACGAGTACGCGCGTCATGAGGCCCGCCGCAGCGAGATGGTCATGGTCAGTCCTCCTCCTGGCGTGTCCTGAGGCATGAGCGTGCCTCCCATCGCCTCGGTGAGGCCGCGTGAGAGCGCCAGCCCGAGCCCCACGCCCGCGTGGTTGTCACGGTCGCCGAGCCGCTGGAACGGCAGGAACACCCTTTCATGCGCTTCGGCGGGAATGCCGGGGCCCCGGTCGATGACGCGGATCTCCACGTCGCCGCCGTGGGAGCCGGCGGTGACGCGTACGGGTTCGCCGCCGGGGTTGTGGCGCACGGCGTTCGTGATCAGGTTGACCAGTACGCGTTCCAGCAGCGCGGGGTCGGCCGAGATCTCGGGCAGGCCAGGCGGTATGTCGGTTTCGAGGCGGTCGCGCAGGGGGCCGAGGTCGTCCACGGCGTGCGGCAGCACGTCCTCGATCGCCACCGGTTCGAGCCGCACGCCGAGGGCTCCGGCCTGGAGGCGGCTCATGTCGAGCAGGTTGGACACGAGGCGGTTCAGTTTGATCAGCGACTCGTCGGCGGTGGCGAGCAGTTCGCCCCGATCCTCCTCGGTCCAGGTGACGTCGGTGCTGCGCAGGCTCTCGACCGCCGCCCTGGCGGAGGCGAGCGGCGTACGCAGATCGTGGCCGACGGCGGCGAGCAGCGCCGTACGCATGCGGTCGACCTCGGCCAGCGGCCCGGCCCGGTCGGCGACCTCACGCAACCGCTGCTGCCGCAGTGCCACCGCCGCCTGGGCCCCGAACGCCTCCAGCACCTTGCGCTCGTTCGCCTCCAGCGGACGCCCCCGCGCGGCCAGCACGAGCCGGTCGTCCACCGCGATGTCGGTGTCGGCCGATCCCGGACTGGTGGCGGGCATTCCTCCCGACGTGGCCACGACCCGCCACTCGCCGGACTCGTCGCTGCGTTCGAGCAGGGTCACCGCGCTCAGCCCGAACGTTTCCCGCGTCCTGGCCAGCAGCGACGGCAGCGCCGACTCGCCCCGCAGCACGTGGCCGGCCAGCGTGGACAGCACCTCGGCGTCGGCACGCGAGCGCGCCGCCTCCCTGCTGCGTCTGGCCGCCAGGTCCACGACCGTGCTGACCATGACGGCCACCAGGACGAAGATGGCCAGCGCGAGCACGTTCTCCGGCCTGGCGACGGTCAGGGTGCGCACCGGCGGCGTGAAGAACCAGTTGAGCAGCCCGAACGCGAACACTGCCGCAGTCAGCGCGGGCCACATGCCGCCCGCCATGGCGGCGGCCACGACGAGCAGCAGGAAGAGCAGCAGCTCGCTGGGCAGCGACAGGCCCAGCGGCACGAGCACGGCCGCCAGCAGCGGCATCCCGAGCAGCGCCAGCGCCCAGCCCGACAACCTCCGCGTCCGCGTCAGCACGGGACCCGGCCGGGCCAGACCGCGGCCCAGGCCGGTGGCCTCGTGCGGCACGATGTGCACGTCGATCGGGCCCGACAGCGCCGAGGTCGTCGCACCGACCCCGCGCGCGAACGGCCACCGCCGCCGCGACGCGCCGAGCACGAGCTGTGTGGCGTGCACGCCACGGGCGAACTCCAGCAGCGCCCGCGGCACGTCCTCGCCGACCACCTGGTGGTAAGTGCCGCCCAGGGTCTCGACGAGGGCGCGCTGGCGTACCAGGGTGGCGGGGTCGCCATCCGGCGGCCCGTCGGCGTTGGTGACGTGGACGGCCAGCAGATCGACGTTCGCGTTCTTGCCTCTGGCGGCGATGCGGGCTGCCCGCCGTACGAGCGTGTCGCCCTCCGGCCCGCCCGTGAGCGCGACCACCACCCGCTCACGCGCCTCCCACGAACGCGTACCCGGGAGACCGGGCCGCTCGCCGTCCACCCGCCCGTCCCGATCAGGACCGAGCCGCTCGTCCCGGTCGGGGCCGAGTCGCGAGTCGGCCGCCAGCCAGCGCTGGGCGAGCTCCCGCAGGGCGGTCAGGTTGCCGAGGCGGAAGTAGCCGGTGAGGGCCGCGTCCACCTGGTCGGCCGGGTAGAGCTCCCCGTGGGCCAGCCGCCGCCGCAGCGTCTCTGGCGGCAGATCGACGAGCTCGATCCGGTCGGCTCGCCGCAGCACCTCATCCGGTACGGTCTCCCGCTGCCGCACCCCCGTGATCCGTTCGACCTCGTCGTTCAGCGATGCGACGTGCTGGACGCCGACGGCGGAGACGACGTCGATCCCGGCCTCGAGGATCTCGGCCACGTCCTGCCAGCGCTTGGCGTTGCGCGAGCCGGGGACGTTGGTGTGGGCCAGCTCGTCGATCAGGACGAGCGCGGGAGCGCGCGCGATGACGGCATCTACGTCCAGCTCGGTGAACGTCGTCCCCCGGTACGGCAGGGTCCGCAGGGGCAGGACCTCCAGGCCGTCGAGGAGGCGGGCGGTCGCGGCACGACCGTGGGTCTCGACGAGGCCCACGACGACGTCCTCGCCCCGTTCGCGGGCGCGCCGCGCCTGGCTGAGCATGGCGTACGTCTTGCCCACCCCGGGCGCGACGCCCAGGTGGACGCGCAGCCGCCCTCGGGGCCTGCCTCCCATTCCTCCAGGTTAAGGGGCCAGGTTGAGCCGCAGGACTAAGGCTGGTACGGCGGCGCCACGCCCCAGCCCCAGTGCGGCACCGGCGCCTGGGCAGGCGGGGTCGCGCCGGGCTCGGAGTTGGACCTGGCCAGCCGGGTGCCCCATTCGATGTAACCCGCGAACGCCGCCCTGAACTCGGGATCGTCTGGCAGCCCGACCTCGTCGGCCGCGTCCATGAGCAGGCTCACCCATCTGCGCCGCTGCGGCTCGGTGATGGCCTTGCCGAGGTGGTGGCGGAGCATGTTGGGATAGCCGCCGCGTTCGCGGGTGTAGCGGTCGGGGCCGCCGAAGACCTCGCCGAGCCACATCGCCACGTACTTCGGATGATCGCCGTCCATGTGCGCGAACAGCGGCCCGATCAGGTCGTCCTTGACGACACTGCGGTAGAAGGCCTCGGTCAGCCGTTCCAGCGCCTCGGTGCCGCCGGCCCATTCGTACAGGGTGGGCACTGTCTCATCAGCCATGTAATCATGTAATCACCACCGTGGGACATGAAACAAGGGCATTATTCGGACATGAACGGCAGCCACCTAGCCATGGGCACATACGAAAAATCCCCGGCCGCCGGATGTTCCGGCGACCGGGGATTTCTTTGGTAGCGGGGACAGGATTTGAACCTGCGACCTCTGGGTTATGAGCCCAGCGAGCTACCGAACTGCTCCACCCCGCGTCGGTGTGTCACTAGTTACTATACAGGCCTTCTGAGAGTGGATGGACCGTGATCCCCCGCTCACACGCGAAAGCCCGGGTTTCCGATGTCGAAATCCCGGGCCTTCGGCCTGGTAGCGGGGGCAGGATTTGAACCTGCGACCTCTGGGTTATGAGCCCAGCGAGCTACCGAACTGCTCCACCCCGCGTCGTCTTCGTGCTTTACAAGCCTATCGGCGACGCGGGGTGTGCGCAAACCAGATCCTGTTTCCGCCCCGATTCCGGGCCGGTTTCCGGGCCGGCTAACCGGTCGGAGAGGCCGACGGCGACGCCGGTGGCGGTGTCGCCGGCGGCGACCCGGTCGGCGCCGCGGTGGCCGTGGGTGACGCGCTGGCCGACGGTGAGGCCGAGGGCGACGGCGCGGGCTCCTGCTGCGTGTTCGCCCCTTCCAGCGCCTTCAGCGCCTCCTCCAGCCGCTTCTGGGCGTCGCCGTAGGCGTCCCAGTCGGGCGGGCTGGCCTGAAGGGCCTTCTGCGCGTCCGCGTAGGCCTTCTTGGCGTTGGAGATGGCCGAGTTGAGCGCCGTGTTGGCCTGTTCGGGCCGCCCCTGTTGCTGTTGGTCGCTCGGCTGCGCCTGTTCTTCCTGCTCGCTGCCGAAGACCTCCTGGAGCGCCTCGTCCAGGGTGCGCGCCACACCGATCTTGCTGCCGAACGACACCAGCACCCGCTGCAGGATCGGGTACGGCTCCTGCCCGCCGCCCGCGGCCACCTGGATGTACACCGGTTCGATGTAGACCAGGCCGCCCGCGTACGGGAGCGTCAGGAGGTTGCCGTAGCGGACCGACGAGGCACCCACGCCGAGCAGGTTGAGCTCACCCGCGAAGCGGCTCTGGAAGGAGTTTTGCGCCTGTCCTGGGCCTGGGATGGGCGTGCTCGACGGCATGCGCAGGATGCGCATGCGGCCGTAGTCGGCGCCCGCCGACGAGTCGACCGCCATGAAGGCCGCCAGGTTGGGGCCCTGCCGCGGCACGAACGTCGTGGTCAGCGAGAACGCGGGCGTGCCGCCCGGCATCGTGGTGGTCAGGTAGTAGGGCGGCTGCTTGATGTTCTTGTCGCCCTGCGTCGGGTCGCCAGGGACGTTCCAGAAGTCCTGGCCGCTGTAGAAGGCGGCCGGGTTGGTGATGTGGTAGCGCGACAGGGTGTAGCGCTGCACCTTGAACAGGTCTTCCGGGTAGCGCACGTGCGCGCGCAGGTCGGGGCTCATCTCCGACGCCGGGCGGATGGTGCCGGGGAAGGCGTTGCTCCACGTCTTGAGCACCGGGTCGTTGTTGTCCCAGGCGTAGAGCTTGACCGTGCCGTCGTAGGCGTCCACGGTGGCCTTCACCGAGTTGCGGATGTAGTTGATCTTGTCGCTCGGCTGCTGGGCGATCACGCGACGGTCCGTGGAGGTGTCGCGCGTCATGTCGCCGAGGCTTTCGCTCTGCGAGTACGGATAGTCGTTGGAGGTCGTGTAACCGTCGACGATCCACTGGATGCGCCCGTCGACGATCGCCGGGTACGGGTTGCCGTCGAGGGTGAGGTAGGGCGCGACCTTCTGCACCCTGTCGCGCGGGTGACGCACGTACAGGATCTTGGAGTTGTCGTTGATGTCGCCGGAGAGGACGATGTTCGCCTCGCTGTACTTGGCGGCGTAGACGAGCCTGTTGACGAACGAGCCGACGGGCACGCCGCCGGTGCCGGTGTAGGTCGTGTTCTTCTGACCCGTGCCGCCCGTCTCCGGATAGTCGAGCTCCTGCGGGTTGTTGGGGTTGCCGCCCGCGATCACGTATTCGGCCGAGGCCGGGTCCTCGCCGTAGTAGACGCGCGGCTCCTTGAGGTTGGTGCTGGTGACCAGCGGGCCGGTGACCGGCATGTCCTTGGCGTCGTAGGCGGGCAGGCCGCTGGAGTCGACCTGGTTGCCCGGCGCGGCGACGAAGCCGTAGCCGTGGGTGTAGACGAGGGCGCGGTTGATCCAGTTGTTCTGGCCCTCGGGCGGGCTGGTCAGCTCGCGGACGCCGACGATGTGGTCGATCAGCTTGCCCGAGCTGTCGGGGTAGCGGTCGACGTCGAGCGGGTCGGCGAAGCTGTAGAAGCCCCTGATCCGCTGGGTCTGCTCGTAGGTCGAGGAGACCAGCGCCGGGTCGAGCAGGCGCACGCCGGAGACGGAGGTGTCGCCCTTGGACTGGACCTTGGTGGGGTCGGCCTGGGCGTTGTAGTTTTCCACCTCGGTCTTGTCGACGTTGTACGCCGCCCGCGTCGCGTCGATGTTGCGCTGGATGTAGGCGGCCTCTTTGCCCTGCTGGTTGGGCTTGACCTGGAACTGCTCGACCAGCGCCGGGTAGACGCCGCCGATCAGGATGGCCGAGAGCACGAGCAGGCCGAAGGAGACGCCGGGCAGCATGCCGCCGGGGCGCACGACGCCGGCGAAGAACAGCGCGGCGCAGATCAGCGCGATGATCGCGAGGATGGTCTTGGCCGGCAGCACGGCGTTGACGTCGGTGTAGGAGGCGCCGTGGACGAAGCCCCGGTCGGAGAAGACCAGGCCGAAGCGGTCCATCCAGTAGGCGACGGCCTTGAGCAGGACGAAGATGCCCAGCAGCACCGACAGGTGGACGCGGGCCGCCCTGGAGGCGTGCACGCCGGGCGACTGCAGCCGGAACCCGCCGTAGAGGTAGTGGGTGATCGCCGCCAGCACGATGGAGATGATCACGGCGGTGAACAGGAAGTTCAGCACCATCCGGATGAACGGATAGTCGAACATGAAGAACGCGATGTCGTAGCCGAACATCGGGTCCTGCTTGCCGAAGGACGCGCCGTTGCTGAACTGCAGCCAGGTCTTCCACTGCCCCGCGAACGAGGAGCCGGAGAAGAGCGCGAGCAACCCCATGCCGACGATGAAGATCAGCTTTCGGTGGGGATCGAGCGCCATGCGGTAGCGGTCGGCTCCGCTGCCCCCGCCGAACATCGCCGGCCCGAACATGGGCCGGGTGCGGAAGGCCAGCAGCATGTTGCCGCCCGCGATGGCGACCATCAGCACCGCTCCGGCCAGGAACAGCACGATCTGGGTCAGCAGCACTCCGCTGAAGACCGAGGTGAACCCGGTCGAGTCAAACCACAAAAAATCGGTATAGATGCCCGAAAAAAGGAAAAAGAGCGCGACGATCACTACCAGAGCGATCGCCACAGGCAGAAGCAGTCGCGGTCGGCGGGGCAAGCGCATCGCCCTGCCGGCTCCTGGGGTCCGGAAGCTCAAGGCCAACCCCTCGTCGTAATGAAGAAACGGTCCGTGTCTGGCAACCTACACCGCTGTGCCAGCCCTACGACTAACGCACGGCGATGGCCAGAAGTTTCATCCGGTCTCACAAGCGGGCACCTCGCCCTTGCCGGTGCGCAGCGCGTCGAGCGCCTGCACCGCGCTGTGCAACGTGTCCGCTCTGACCAGCCGCAGCCCGTCGGGCGCGGCTTTCATGGCCTCCGCGCAGTTGTCGGCCGGGGTCAGGAAGATCGTGGCGCCGGAATCCTTCGCCCCGACCATCTTCTGCGCGATCCCGCCGATCGGCCCGACGGCGCCGCCGGGATCGATCGTGCCGGTGCCGGCGATCTGCTTGCCGCCGGTGAGCTCGCCTGGCGTGAGCTTGTCGAGTATGCCGAGCGAGAACATCAGCCCGGCGCTGGGCCCGCCGACGTCGCCCACGTTGATGTCGACCTCGAACGGGAACTTGTATTTCGCCTGCATCGTCACCCCCACCAGAGGCTGCCCTTTGGGGCCCGCCACGGTCGGCACGGTGACGTCGAGCTTGTCCTTGCCGCGGGTGATGGTGAAGACGACGTTGTCGCCCGTCTTGTGCGCCTTGACCGCGTCGCTGACGGCGGTGACGTCCTTGGCCGCCTTGCCGTCGACGGCGACGATCTCGTCGTCCTTCTTCAGCTTGCCGTCGGCGGGCTTGCCCTTCTCGGTGTAGGCCACGCTCACGGCCATCGAGTAAGGGATCTTGAGCTCGTTGAGCGCGGCGGCGGTCGCGGAGTCCTGGGAGTTGGTCATCTCGACCGCGTTTTCCTCCTCGACCTGTTTCGGATCGCGGTCGGGAGCGAAGATGGTCTCCTGCGGGACCACCGCCACGGTGGGGTCGATCCAGCCCCGCAGGGCCGTGAGCAGGTCGATCTGGGCGGCGGGGCCGCCCTGGTAGGCCACCGTGACCAGGTGGAGCGCGCCCTTGGTGGGGTAGGTCTGCCGACCCTTGATCGAGATGACCGGCTTCTTGTCGACCTCGCCGATGGTGTTCTCCGTCGGCCCTGGGCTCAGCACGACGTACGGGACAGGACGGAAGGCGCCCACCACCCCGAACGCGAGCACGAGGAAACCCGCGAGCAGCAGGGTCAGGGCGCGTCGTGACATGTCGATGAGCTTATTCTCCGGCGCCGACCCACTCGGTCTCGCCGTCGGAGAACACCTGGTGTTTCCAGATGGGGACGTGTGCCTTGAGGTCGTCGATCAGCCGCCGCGCGGCCTTGAACGCCTCGTCCCTGTGGGGCGCGGCGACGGCGACGATCACCGCCGTGTCGCCCAGCGCGAGGTCGCCCACCCTGTGCACGGCGGCTAGCGCCGTCACCGGGAAGTCGGCGGCCACCTTCTCCGCCACCTGGCGCAGCTCGGCCTCGGCGGTCGGATGCGCCGAGTAGGACAGGCCGGTCACCGCCTTGCCGTGGTCCTGCTCGCGGACGGTGCCCACGAAGAACGTGGTGCCGCCCGCGGCGTGGTCGCCGACGGCGGCCAGCACCTCGTCGACCGAGAGCGGTGTGTCACGAATGCCGAGCAACCGGATGACGTCCACGGAAAAAGCCTAACCTTTACCGGCCGCGTTTCTTACGCGCCGCGAAGAAGCATCAGCCGCGAAGAAGCATCATTGGCGGCGCTTTCTGCGGACCTGGCGGACGATGGCGGCGGTGCCGATCACGGCCACGGTGGCGCCGGCGGCGGTCAGCGTGGCCTCCTTGACCGGCAGGCGCCGGCCGACCACGGTCGTCCTGTTCTCGCGCAGCTCCATGAGCTGCCGCAGCGCTGCCTCGTTGGTCCACGCCGGTTTCCAGCCCGCCTCGCGCAGCACCGCGCAGTCGACCACCCACGGATAGACGACGTAGTGCAGGTCGGTGGCGGGGGCCGGGGTGACGCCGAGGCGGTGCAGGCGCTGCGCCGTGCCGAAGGTCAGGCCGGCGGGCAGCTCCAGGCTGCGGATGCCGGACAGCTCCTCGACCTGCTCCTGCTCCAGCCAGCCGTCCGAGCCGACCGCCAGCACGCCGCTGACCACGCCGCGCGCCGCCAGTTCCAGCGCTGAGACGAGGTCGTCGATGTGGCAGAACTGCCAGTGCGGGCTGCAGCCCTTGACGGTCAGCAGCCTGGGCGACTCGAAGTGGCGGGTGAGCACCGTGTCGACGCCGGGGCCGACGACCGCGGCCGGGCGCAGGACGGTCACCTCCACGCCCGGGTGACTGCGCAGCGACCTGCGCACGAGGGACTCGATCTCCAGGAAGTCGCCCACGACGCCGGTGTCGGGCTCGGCCGCCACCGGGGCGTCCTCGGGCAGCGGCACCTCGTTGTCGGGCGCGGCGCCGTACACCATCGCGCTGGTGACGAGCACCGCACGGCGGACGCGCGCGGCGGCGCAGGCGGTCAGCACCGTCTGGGCGGCGCGCAGGTTGTAGGCGCGCCGCTCGGCCGGGTCGGAGTCGACGGCGTAGTCGCCGGCCAGATGGATCAGCACGTCGATGTCGGAGATCCGGTTCGCCAAGAGCGGATCTCGGACGTCGATCACCCTCCACGTGGCTTCCTGGACGTCACCGCGTTCTTCGTCAATGGCCACCACTCTGCGGAAATCCGCGGAGGAGACGAGCTTCACGAGCACTTCGCGGCCTAGTCCGGAGGCCGCGCCCGTTACGGCGACGACGGGTTGACGCGGGCGTTTCGAGGTAGGCACCAGGTCCTCACTTTGCACTGATCCGCCGTAGGACGGCTAACGTGGCGGATGTGGACTCCTCCATCCTGCACGAGGTAGAGCGGTGACTGACCTGCCAGGTCGCGAAAACGACCCCAACGAGAACCCGTTCGCCATGTTCGGCAACCCTGAGCAGATGGCTCAGGCGATGCGCCAGTTCGCCGACATGTTGTCGGCGCCCCAGGGTTCAGGCCCTGTCAACTGGGACATGGCCAAGAACATCGCCCGGCACGCCGTGGTCGCCGAGGGCGACCCGAGTGTCATGGAAGGCGAGCGCCGTCAGATCGTCGAGGCGCTCAGCCTGGCCGACCTGTGGCTCAACGAGGCGACCGCGCTGCCGAGCGGCGTGTCCAACCCGCAGGCCTGGAGCCGGTCTGAGTGGATCGAGAACACGATCCCGATTTGGCGAAAGCTTTGCGAACCGATCGCGGAGCGCATGGTCGAGACCATGGGCGGCGCGCTCGGCGGCTCAGGGCTGCCCCCTGAGGCCCAGCAGATGGCCGGGCCGCTCATGGGCATGCTCAAGCAGATGGGCGGCATGATGGTCGGCCAGCAGATCGGGCAGGCGCTCGGCTCGCTGGCCCGCGAGGTCATCGGCACCACCGACATCGGCCTGCCGCTGTCCGACACGGCCGCGCTGCTGCCCGGCGGCATCGCCTCCTTCAGCGAGGGCCTGGAGGTCCCCGCCGACGAGATCAGGCTCTACCTGGCGCTGCGCGAGGCCGCGCACCACCGGCTGTTCCAGCACGTGCCGTGGCTGCGCTCACACCTGCTGGGGGCGGTCGAGGAATACGCCAGGGGCATCACGGTCGACACCTCCGCGCTCGAAGAGCAGATCCGCGGGCTCGACATCAACAACCCCGAGGCCATCCAGGAGGCGCTGAGCGGGGGCAACCTGCTCAAGCCCGAGGAGACCGAGCGGCAAAAGGCCGCCCTGGCGCGGCTGGAGACGATGCTCGCGCTGGTCGAGGGCTGGGTGGCGACGGTGGTCGACCAGGCCGCCGACGGCAAGCTGCCCTCCGCCGTGGCGCTGGCGGAGACCGTACGCCGCCGTCGCGCCACCGGCGGGCCCGCCGAGCTGACGTTCGGCACGCTGGTGGGGCTGGAGCTGCGGCCCAGGCGGCTGCGCGAGGCGGCGGCACTGTGGCGGGCGCTGGAGGGCGAGCGCGGCGTCGACGGGCGCGACGCGCTGTGGAGCCACCCCGACCTCATGCCGACGGCCGACGACCTCGACGACCCCGACGCGTTCGTACGCGGAGACACGGCCTGGGACATCTCGCAGCTCGACGCCAAGCCCGACGACGACGGCGAGGGCGGCCAGGGTTGAGCCTGCACCACGACGCGGTGGCGGTGCTGTCCACCTGGACGGCGCCCACCCCCGGGGAGGAGGCGCTGCGCGAGCAGTTCCTCGACCACCTGCGCGAGCACGACGACGCCATGCTGCGCGAGTGCGTGCCCGGGCATCTGACGGCGACGACCGCGGTGCTGTCGCACGACGGCGCCAAGGTGCTGCTCACCCTGCATCCGAAGGCCAAGATGTGGCTGCCCATGGGCGGCCACTGTGAGATCTCCGACACGTCCCTCGCGGCGGTGGCGCTGCGGGAGGCGTGGGAGGAGTCGGGGATCTCCGGGCTCCGGCTGCTGCCGGGCCCGCTCGCGCTCGACCGGCACGCCGTGTGGTGCCATCCGCCGCGCTGCTGGCACCTCGACGTCGAGTACGCGGCGGTGGCCCCGGCCGGCGCCGAGGCCGTGATGAGCGACGAGTCGCTCGACCTGCGCTGGTTCCCTGTGGACGAGATCCCCGAGCTGTCCGACGAGGCGACCCGCCGTTTGGCCGCACGCGGACAGGCCGCCCTTACCTCGGATTCACGCGCGCTTGGCTAGAGTCCATCTGCGGCGTTTTGCGTCGTTCCAAAGGGGGCTTGCGTGGAGACATCGCCTGTCGGCGGCACCATCGTGACACCGGTGCGAAAGCGCAGGAAGTTCCCCGCGACGGCGCTGACGTGGGTGGCGGTGACGCCGTTCGCCGCCTGGGCGCTGGTCAGGGTGGCCGGGCTGGAGCGCGGCTCACTGCCCACCCAGCTCATGACGGCGACCCCGTACGCGGCGGCGGGTTCTCTGGTGCCGCTCCTGATCGCCGCCGTCGGACGCAAGCGCGCCGCGGCCGCCGTCGCGCTGCTCGCGACGACCGCGCTCGGCTTCAGCGTGCTGCCCAGGGCGCTCGGCACCGCCGACGCCGCGTCGGGGCGGCCGCTGCGGGTCATGACGATCAACATGCTGTTCGGCCGGGCCGACGTCGCGTCGATCATGCGGTTGGTACGCGAGTTCGCCCCCGACGTGCTCAGCACCCAGGAGCTGACCCCCGGGGCGGTCGCCGACCTGGACGCGGACGGGCTGAAGGAGATCATGCCGCACCGCGTGCTCCAGGCCGAGTGGAGCGCCGGAGGGAGCGGCATCTACTCCCGCTACCCGATGGAGGCGCTCTGGGACCTGATGCCGCCCGTCGGCCACCAGATGCCCGCGGCGCTGATCTCGGTGCCGGGCGGCAAGCCGATCGAGTTCGTGGACGCGCATCCGTTCCCGCCGCTGGGCCCGCAGGTCACCGGCTGGAACGAGGCAATGGCCGCCTTCCCCTCCACCTCCCCCGACCGGATCCGGATCATCGCCGGCGACTTCAACGCCTCGCTCGACCACGCCGCGCTGCGCGGGGTGCTGTCGCGGGGCTACAAGGACGCGGCCGACCAGGTGGGGGCCGGGCTGATCCCGACGTGGCCGGCCGGCAAGCGGGTGCCGCCGTTCATCACGATCGATCATGTGCTGGTGGATCAGCGGGTGGGGGTGCAGGAGGTCAGCGTGCGCGACGTGCCGGGCACCGACCACCGGGCCGTGCTGGCCCGGCTCAGCCTGCCCTGATCGGCCTGCCCCGGTCGGCGCTCAGCTCGGGGTGGCGGAGCTCTCAACCTGCCCCGACCAGCGCTCTGGTGTTGTCCCAGCCTTCGAGGCCGGGGTCGAGGCGGGCGACGTCCTCAGGTGCGCGCAGGCGGTGCCAGCCGGGGGTGGTGGCGACCCGGCGCGGGCCTGGGGCCTGGGCGCGCAGCTCCTTGACGATGTCGTACGCGTCGAGATCGGGGTCCGCCCAGGCGGGCGGGGGCAGCGCGCAGGCCAGGGCCACGGCGCCGCCGTTCTCCGCCGGGCAGACGGCGATCTCGGCCCGGCCCAGCTCCCTGAACAGCTTGCCGACCAGCAGCGGCGGCAAGTCCGGGGCGTCGGCGCTGATCACGGCCGCCTGCTCCGCGTCGAGGCGGGCGAGGGTCGTCCTGAGCGGTTCGCCCTCGGCGATCGAGATCACCTCGGTGCCCGGCCAGACGAGGTCGTCCAGGCCGGGGACGCTGGTGAGCAGGACCGGCGTGACGAGGTCGAGGCCGGCGACCATCTCGTAGGTGTCTTCGGCCACCGCCTCCAGGAACTCCCTGGGGTCGACGCCAGGCGGGGCCGCCTGTGCCATGTGCTGATGGACGAGGACCGCGGCGATGCGCGTCAACACTCCTCCGGTGCCGTGTGGGCCGCCGCGGAGAATCCCTCGAGGAACCCGCGGGCCCGCTCCGCCTTCGGATACTGTTCTACCAGCGCCCAGAACTTGGCCCCGTGGCTGGGCACCAGCAGGTGCACCAGCTCGTGGATGATCACATAGTTGATGACCCACTCGGGCAGGCCCTTGAGCCTGGTGGAGATCCGGATCGTGCCCGTCTCGGGGGTGCAGGAGCCCCAGCGGTGCTGCTGGTTGTCGACCCAGCGCACGCTCACGGGGTCGGGCTCGCCGTCCAGATATTTGGCCGACAGCTCCTTGGCCCGCTCAAGCAGCGCCTCGTCGGTGGGCCTTCTTCGGCGTTCCTTGGCGGCCAGCCGATCCAGCATCCGGCTCACCCACTCATCCGCGTCTTCGCCGCTCAACCAGGCGGGCAGGAGCACGATCGTCTTGTCGCCGTCGCGGTAGGCGGAGACCGTACGCCGGCGACGAGAACTGCGACGAACCTCGACTGTCTCGGGGGGCACATATGCACGGTAGCCGAGACTGGCGAAATTCCACAGAGGGTGGACGTTGTTTCTGCTGGTCAGATGATTAAGAGCCGGTGAATTTGGGCATGCGCCTTTCCCGATGTGCCGCGAGGCCCTCGATCATGTCGGCGGAGGCCATGGTCACGGGCTGGGCCAAGGATTCCCACCTCAGAGCGGCTTCCAGGTCTTGATGGTCTTGGTTGAGGGCTACTTTGGTGAGCCTTGTGGCAATGGGTGCGTTCTGCGCGATCTTCGCGGCGATGCCGTCCACTTCCGACATTAGGTCATTTTTCGGGAAAGATTGATTTACCAACCCTTTAGCCGCTGCTTCCGTTCCGGACAGGCTGCGGCCCGTCAGCAGCATCTCCCGCGCGAGCCCCGCGCCCGCCCTGCGCGGCAGCAAATAGGTGGCGGCCATGCCCGGGTGCAGCCCCAGCGAGGTGAACGGGGCCAGCAGCTTGGCGTCGTCGGCCGCGTACACGAGGTCGCAGGCCAGCGCCACGCACAGCCCCGCACCGACGGCCGGGCCGTTGACGGCGGCGACCGTGGGGATCTCCAGCTCGGTGATCATCAGCCAAGTGCGGTAGAAGGCGAGCATACGCTCACGCAGCCTGGGCACGGCCTCCGCGCCGCGCTCGCCGATCCACGACAGGTCGCCGCCTGAGGAGAACGCCGTGCCGGCGCCCGTGACCACCAGGCACCTCGCGTCTTTGTCGGTGGCCAGCTCGGACATGGTTTCGCGCCATCGGGCGGTCATGGCGTCGGTCATCGCGTTACGCATGGCGGGGCGATTGAGGGTGATGAGTACGACTCCGTCGTCCTTACGATCAACCAAGAGCTCGTCCATGCCGGGAAGCGTAACGCTTGGCGGTGATCATGCCTGGGCCCGGTGGTCGGCGGTGATCACGTACGGGCAAGATGCTCGTCGCTGTTCATCACGCAGGTCGATGATCGCGCATCGCGGCGGGAGAGGCGGAGGCGCCAGAGACCCCTTGAAGGAATGATCTTTCCACAGATCAACGCTTCGCTTCGCTTCGTCCACAGGCGCTTTCATCAATTCCGGCGGTTATCCACAGCCGTCGCCGAACCCTCTCGGGATCTTGCTCCGGCATGGAAACCTTCCCGCCATGAGGCCACGCGTGAAGCCCATCCTCCGGCACCTCCTCCGTGACGAGCAGACCCTGCAATATGGTGTCCACCCGCTGAGAGCGGTCATGCTGAGCGGCCTGACCGGACCCGTCCGGCAGTGGATCGAGGGCCTCGACGGCACCCGCGACCTCGACGCCGTCCTTCGCGACGCCGCTCGTGCCGGACTCGACGCGACGCACGCCCGGGCCCTGCTCGACCAGCTCGCCGCCCAGGGCGCCCTCCACGACGCCGCCGCCGGCCCCGGCTCCCTGCGCGAGCTCCCGCTGGCCGAGAGAGACCGCCTCAAACCAGACCTCGACGCTCTCGACCTCGCCTCCACCGCTCCCGACGGGATGATCGCCCACTTCGAACGCCGCAGACGATCGCGCGTACGCGTCTACGGCGCCGGCCGCATCGGCGCCCAGGTCGTCGCCCTGCTGGCGGCGGCCGGCGTGGGCGACATCCGAGTCCTCGACCCCGGCACGACCCAGCCGGCCGACCTCACCCCCGGCGGGCTGACGTGGACGGAGGTGGGCCTGCCCAGGGCGGAGGGGGCGGTGGCCGCAGCCAACAGAATCACCTCAGGCGGCGCCACGCCGGCTGCGGCTGTTCACGGCCCCGACGAGCCCACCGGACCTCGCAACCCCCAAACCACCAACCGCCCCCCTTCCCCCCCCCCCCCCCCCCCCCCCCCCCCCCCCCCCCCCCCCCCCCCCCCCCCCCC
>NZ_BAAAMU010000181.1:8337-18059 GCF_039529435.1 Nonomuraea maheshkhaliensis | reverse complement strand
AAGGTGCGCGGCGTCCGGATCGAGCCGGACGAGGTGGCCGCCGTCCTGGGCGAGCACCCGTCCGTCCAGCGGGCTGTGGTGACCGTCCGCGACGACGCCCCCGGGGGACGCGGCCTGGTCGCGTACACCATCGGCACCGCACAGGAGAGCGACCTGCGCGCCCACCTGCGCGCCCGTCTGCCGGAGGCGATGATCCCCGCCGCCTTCGTCACCGTCACCGACCTGCCCGTCCTGCCCAGCGGCAAGCTCGACCGCGCCGCGCTCCCGCCGCCGCGCGGCGGTGACCAGGTCGCCGCCTTCGTGCCGCCGCGTACCCCGATGGAGGAGACCCTGGCCGCCATCTGGGCCGAGCTGCTCGGCCGCGAGCGCGTCGGGGTGAACGACGACTTCTTCGCCCTCGGCGGCCACTCGCTGCTGGTGGTCCGCCTGATCGGCCGGATCGACGACGAGTTCGGCGTCGAGCTGCCGCTGCGCCGCTGCTTCGACGCCACGACCGTCGCCGAGCAGGCGCTGGCGGTGCTCGAAGAGGGACTGACCGATGCCGACCTGCTGGACCTGCTGGAGGAGGAGCGTTGAGCGACCCGAACGGGGTACGCGCGCGACTGGCCGGGCTCAGCCCGCAACAGCGCGCCGAGCTGGAGGCCCGCCTGCAGCGCACCCGGGCCGCACGGAAGGCCGCGCCCTTCTCCGGGCCCTTCTCCGCGCCCTTCTCCGGGCCCATCCAGGGGAACCGGGCCGGGGAGGGCGGGGCGCTGTCCGACGCGCAGCGCCGCCTGTGGGTGGTCGACCAGCTCGATCCGGGCAATCCCGCCTACACCCTGTCGTGGGCGTACCGGATCGAGGGCGACCTGGACGCCGCCGCGCTGGCCGCCGCGTTCGACGCGCTCGTGGAGCGGCACCCGATCCTCGGGTACGTGGTCGAGGCCCGCGACGGCGAGCCCCGCCAGGCTCCCGGCCGGGTGCGTCCCGCGCTGCGGATCGAGACGATGACCGCCGGCGAGGCCGACGCCGCAGCCCAGGAGGAGGCCCGCTTCGCCTTCGACCTGAGCAACGGCCCACTGACCAGGGCCCGCCTGATCCGGGTCACGCCCGAGATCGGCGCCTCGGCGGGGCGGCCCGCGCGCGAGACGTCCGGGACCGCCGAACACCCCCAGGCGCCCGAGGCCGCGGAGCACCGTCTGATCCTGACCCTGCACCACATCCTGGCCGACCGCTGGTCGGTGGCGATCCTGTTCAGGGACCTCTTCCGGCTCTACGCCGGCGAGCCGCCGCCCGACCGGCCGGTGGCGTACACCGACTACGTGGCCTGGCAGCAGGCGGGCCCATCCCCGGAACGCGACCTGGACTACTGGCGCAAAGCCCTCGACGGCCTGCCCGACACGCTCGACCTGCCCGCCGACCGGCCGCGCCCGCCCATGCAGTCGAACCGGGGCCACCGCCTGCTGTTCGAGCTGGACGCCGCACTCGCCTCCGGGCTGCGCGACCTGGCCGCCGGCCTGCGCGCCACCCCCTTCATGGTGCTGGCCGGCGCGCTGCAGGCGCTGCTCGCCCGCTACACCGGCCAGGACGACATCCCGATCGGCACACCGATGTCCGCTCGCCCGCATCCGTCGCTGGACCAGACCGTCGGCCTGTTCCTCAACACCGTGGTGCTGCGCGGCGATTTGTCCGGCGACCCGTCCTTCACCGAGCTGGTCCGGCGTACCAGGGAGCGGGCGCTGGCCGCGTTCGACCATGCGGGACTGCCGTTCGAGACGCTGGTGGAGGAGCTGTCCAGCGGCCGGGACCTGTCCCGCAACCCGCTCTTCCAGGTCATGCTCGCCTACCAGAACACCCCCGGCCTGCCCGCCGACCTGCCCGGCCTGCGCCTGGAACGCCTGGACGTGCGGCCCGGCACCGCCATGTTCGACCTGGACCTCATCGTCGAGGAGCGCGCGGACGGGTCGCTGCTGTGCGTGCTCGACCACGCCACCGACCTGTTCGACGACGACCGCGTGCACCGCCTGGCCGCGCACCTGCGCACGCTGTTGCGCGCCGCCGTCGCCGATCCGGAGCTGCGGTTGTCCGAGCTGCCGCTCATGGACCCGGCCGAGCTGCGCGACACGCTGCACGCCCGCAACGACACCACGATGCCGTACCCAGGCCGTGGCATCCACCACCTGGTCGCCGAGCAGGCCGCCCGCTCGCCGGAGGCGATCGCCGTCGAGGGCGCCGTCGAGGGCGCCGTCGAGGGCGCCGACGAGGGCGCCGACGGCACATCGCTGACGTACGCCGAGCTGGAGTCACGCGCGAACGACCTGGCCACCGGGCTGCGCGCGCTCGGGGTCGGCGGGGAGAGCAGGGTCGCCGTCTGCGTGCCCCGGCAGCCGGACCTCATCGCGGCGCTGCTGGCCGTGCTCAAGGCCGGCGGCTGCTTCGTCCCTCTTGACCCGGAATACCCGGCCGAGCGGCTGAGGCAGATCATCGCCGACTCCGGCGCCGGCGTGGTCGTCACCGTGGACTCCCTGCGGGACCGGCTGCCGGCGACCGCCCGCCTCTTCCTGCTCGACGACCCCCCTGCCGCCGCAGGTCCCGCTCCCGAGCCCGCCTTCCACCAGGACCAGGCCGCCTACCTGATCTACACCTCCGGCTCCACCGGCCGGGCCAAGGGCGTGGTGGTACCGCACCGGGGCCTGGTCAGCCTGCTCTGCGACGTACGCGAACGCCCGGGGCTGGCGGCCGGCACGCGGTCGCTGTTCCTGACGTCGGTGTCGTTCGACATCGCGATGATCGAGATGTTCGGCCCGCTCGTGAGCGGCGGCACGGTCGTCCTCACCTCCGCCTCCGCCATCGAACGCGTCCACGACCTCATCAGGAGCGGTGACCTGCACACCGTCCAGGCCACGCCCTCCGTCCTCGAAGGGCTGCTGCCCGCCCTGGCCCACCGGGTGCCGCGCGTGATCAGCACGGGCGAGGCGCTGCCCGGCCCGCTCGCCGCCCGCCTGCTCGCCGTCACCGACGAGCTGTGGGACCTGTACGGGCCCACGGAGACCACCGTGTGGTCCACCAGGCGGCACGTCACCGACGGACGGGGCGGCTCGATCGGCCGGCCGGTCGCGAACACCGCGGTCTATGTGGTGGACGGCGACCTGCGTCCGGTGCCGGTGGGCATTCCCGGCGAACTGCTGATCGGCGGGGACGGCGTCACCCGGGGCTACCACGGCCGGGCCGCCCTGACCGCAGAACGTTTCGTCCCCGACCCCTTCGGGCCGCCCGGCGGACGCCTCTACCGCACCGGGGACCTGGCCCGCCGGCACCCCGACGGCACCCTCGAATACCTCGGCCGCCTCGACCACCAGGTCAAGGTGCGCGGCGTCCGGATCGAGCCGGACGAGGTGGCCGCCGTCCTGGGCGAGCACCCGTCCGTCCAGCGGGCTGTGGTGACCGTCCGCGACGACGCCCCCGGGGGACGCGGCCTGGTCGCGTACACCATCGGCACCGCACAGGAGAGCGACCTGCGCGCCCACCTGCGCGCCCGTCTGCCGGAGGCGATGATCCCCGCCGCCTTCGTCGCCGTCGCCGACCTGCCCGTCCTGCCCAGCGGCAAGCTCGACCGCGCCGCCCTGCCACCGCCACGTGCCGCTGCCGGGACCGCTGTCTCGGTACCGCCGCGCACGCCCGCCGAGCGCGTGCTGCACGGCGTCTGGGCCGAATTGCTCGAACGGGACGATTTCGGGGTCGAGGACGACTTCTTCGCCCTCGGCGGCCACTCCCTGCTGGCGATGCGCCTGGTGGTCAGGCTCCGGGAGACGTACGGCGCCGAGGTGACCCTGCGCCGCTGCTTCACCACCCCGACCGTCGCGGGCCTCGCCCCGCTCCTGCCCAGCGCGGCCGCGCGACCCATCCCGCCCCTGCCCGACGGCCCCGCCCGGCCCTCGCACGCCCAGGCCCGCCTGTGGTTCCTCGACCAGCTCGACCCCGGTAATCCCGCGTACAACGTCGCCTGGGCGGAACGGTTGATCGGCCCGCTCGCCGTGCCCGCGCTGAGGGCCGCGTTCGACGACCTGGTGACCCGGCACGAGGCCCTGCGCCTGGTGATCGTCACCGACGACGGCGAGCCGACGCTCCAGGAGGGCCTCCGCCGGCCACGCCTGACCGTACGGACAGGCCCGGACGCGGTCGTGGGGGTGGAGGAGGCTCGGCACCGGTTCGACCTGGCGGGCGGGCCGCTGGTCCGGGCCGTCCTGGTGCGGCGTGGCGACACCGAGCACGACCTGTACCTCACCCTGCACCACGTCGTCACCGACCGGTGGAGCCTGTCGATCCTGCTGCGCGACCTCATGGAGCTCTACCGGGCCCGCGTCACCGGCACCCCCGCCGGCCTGCCCGCGCTCACCACCGGCTACCGGGACTTCGCCGCCTGGCACCGTTCCCGGGTGGCCGGGCGGGCGGACGACCTCGCGTACTGGAAGGAAGCCCTCGCCGGCCTGCCTCCCGCCCTGGACCTGCCCGCGGACCGGCACCGGCAGGGGCCGGCGAGCATGGAGGGCCGCCGGCTGACGTTCCCGATCGACGCCCCCACCGTGACGGCGGTGCGCACGCTCGCGCGGGAACGGCAGGTGACGCCGTTCATGGTGCTGCTGGCCGCGTTCCAGGCGGTGCTGGCCCGCTACACGGGCGGCACCGACATCCCCGTCGGCACCCCGGTGTCCGGGCGGGCCCACCCCGACGTGGAGGAGATGGCCGGTCTCTTCCTGAACACGCTCGTCCTGCGCGGCGACCTGTCCGGCGAGCCGTCCTTCGCCGAACTGCTGGCCCGCACCCGTGAGCGCGTCCTGGACGGGCACGACCACGCGGAGCTGCCGTTCGAGGTGCTGGTGCAGGAGCTGGCCGAGGAGCGCGACCTGGCCCGCAACCCGCTGTTCCAGGTGATGCTCGCCTACCAGAACGTGCCGCCGGCGCCGCCGGAGGTGGCGGGGATCGCCCTGCGCACCCTCGACGTCGACCCGGGGGTGACGCAGGCGGACCTGCACCTGGTGATCGAGGAGTCCGGCGACACGCTCACGGGGGTGCTGCACTACGCCAAGGACCTGTTCGAGCACGACCGCATGGAGCGCTTCGCCGACCACTTCCGCTCGCTCCTGGCCGCCGCCGCGTCCGATCCGGACCGGCCGGTGACCGACCTGCCACTGCTCACCCCGGCCGAACTGGACGTCATCCGGCGAGCCAACGACACGGCCACACCCACTCTCGACGCGCCGGCCACACTGCCCGCCCTGGTGCCCGAACAGACGGACACGCCCGGACCCGACGCGTCCGCAACGCTGCCCGCCCTGGTCGCCGAGCAGACCGCCCGTACTCCGGACGCGCCCGCGCTGGGGTATGAGGGTGTGGACGGGAGCCGGGCGTGGCTCACCTACGCGGAGTTCGACGGCCGGGTGAACCGCCTGGCCAGGCGCCTGCGCGCGCTCGGGGCCGGGCCCGGCGAGGTCGTCGGGGTGTGCCTGGAGCGGGGCGCCGACCTGGTCGTCGCCGTGCACGCCGTCGTCGCCACCGGCGCGGCCTACCTGCCGCTGGAACCCGACCACCCGGCCGATCGCCTCGCGGGCATGATGACCGACGCGGGCGCCCACCTGGCCATCTCGACCGAACGCTTCGCCACCCGCCTGCCCGGCCCCACGGCCGGGGTGGTGACGGTGCTGCTCGATCGCGACGCCGCGGCCGTGGCCGCCGAGGACGACGCGCCGCTCGGAATCCGGCCGCACCCCGGCTCCCTCGCGTACGTGATCTTCACCTCCGGCTCCACCGGCCGCCCCAAGGGAGTCGGGATCTCGCACCGGGCGATCGTGAACCGGCTGCGCTGGATGCAGGACGCGTTCCGGCTGACCGGGGACGACCGGGTGCTGCACAAGACGCCGTTCTCGTTCGACGTGTCGGTGTGGGAGCTGTTCTGGCCGCTGATCACCGGGGCGGGACTGGTCGTGGCCCGGCACGGTGGGCACGCCGACCCCTCCTACCTGGCCGGGCTGCTGGAGCGCGAGTCGGTCACCACCGTGCATTTCGTCCCGTCCATGCTGGACGCCTTCCTGTCCGAGCCCGGCCTGGGCAGGCGGCTGGGCGCGCTGCGTACCGTGGTCTGCTCAGGGGAGGCCCTCGGCGCCGAACTGGCCGCCCGGTTCGCCGCCGAGCTGCCAGGGGCGGGCCTGCACAACCTGTACGGGCCGACCGAGGCGGCGGTGGACGTGTCGTGGCACGCGTGCCGGCCCGGCGAGGCCGCGATCCCGATCGGGCGGCCGGTCGCGAACACCCGCCTGGAGATCCTCGACGCCAGGATGAACCGCGTCCCCGTCGGCGTGCCCGGCGACCTGTGGATCGGCGGCGTGCAGCTCGCGCGGGGGTACGCGGCCCGTCCCGCGCTGACGGCCGAGCGTTTCGTCCCCGACCCCTACGGTCCTCCGGGCGGGAGGCTGTACGACACCGGCGACCTGGCCCGGTGGCGGCCGGACGGCGAGATCGAGTACCTGGGCCGCTCCGACCACCAGGTCAAGATCCGCGGCATGCGGGTGGAGCCGGGCGAGATCGAAGCGGCCCTGGCGGCCCTGCCGGGCGTCCGCGCCGCCGCCGTCCGCGCCATCAAGGACGGCGCCGGCCTACGCCTGGCCGCCTACGTGGTCCCGGCCGACCCCACGGTGGCCGGCCCCACAGCAGCCGGTGGGGACGTGATGGGTGAGTGGGAGCGGAGGTTGCGTGACACGCTGCCCGACCACCTGATCCCCAGCACCTGGACCGTGCTCCCCGAGCTGCCCCTCAACCGCAGCGGCAAGCTCGACCGGAACGCCCTGCCCGACCCGCGCGCCCGCGAGACAGCCGGGCACGCCGAGCCGGAAGGGGCGGCCGAGCTGGCCGTCGCCGAAGCCTGGCGGGGGGTGCTCGGGCTGGAGCGGGTTTCGGCTCACGACAACTTCTTCGCCGCCGGCGGCGACTCCATCCGCAGTCTCAAGGTGGTCTCCCGCCTGCGCGAAGCCGGTTACGCCGTACGGCTGGAGCAGCTCTTCCGCCACCAGACGGTCAGGGAGCTGGCCGAACGGCTGCTGCCCGCACCGGCGGAGGAACCACCCGAGGCGCCACAGACGCCGTTCGGCCTGCTCAATCCCGACGATTTGGCACGACTGCTGGAAGGCGAGGCGCGATGACCGTGACGACGGGAGCCGCGCGCGGCCTGGAGGACGCCTATCCTCTGGCCGCGCTGCAGGCCGGGATGCTCTACCACAGCGCGTACGAGCCGGACGCGGCCACCTACCACGACCTGACCACGATCACCCTGCGCGGCCGGTTCGACGCGGAGGCGTTCGAGGCGGCGCTGGCCGAGGTGACCGCCCGGCATCCCGTCCTGCGCACCTCGATCGACCTGACCGGGTTCAGCGAGCCGCTGCAGCTCGTGCACCGCGCGGCGACGCTGCCGCTGGAGGTGACGGACCTCTCGGGCGCCCCGGAGGCGGCCGGGCGCCGGCTGGCGGAGTGGTCGGAGGCGGAGAAGCGGCGGCCGTTCGACTGGGCGTCCCCGCCGCTGGCCCGCGCGCACGTGCACGTGCTGCCCGGCGAGACGTTCGCGTTCAGTCTGAGCTTCCACCACGCGATCCTCGACGGGTGGAGCGTCGCGGCGCTGGTCACCGAGCTGTTACGGCGCTACCACGGGCACCTCACCGGCGAACCTGTGCCGCTCACCCGCCCGGGCGCGGCCTTCCGCGAGCTGGTGGCGGCGGAACGCGCCGCGGTGGCGGCGCCGGAGACGCGCGACTTCTGGCAGGCCAGGATGGCCGACGCGCCCGGCACGAAGCTGCCCCGCCTGCCGGGGCCGCACGGCGAGCCGGGGGCGGAGGTGCTGCGGCTGCCGCTGCCGGCCGAGCTGCTCGAACGGCTCGGCGCGACGGCCAGAGGGCTGGCGGTGCCGCTGCGCACCCTGCTGCTGGCCGCCCACCTGCGCGTGCTCGCCCTGGTCACCGGCGAGAGCGAGGTGATGACCGGCCTGGTCACGCACAGCCGGCCGGAGAGCGAGGCCGGCGAGGAGGTGCTGGGCCTGTTCCTGAACACCGTGCCGCTGCGCCTGGACGTTACCGCCGCCCCGACCTGGGCCGAGCTGGTGCGCGAGGTGTTCGAGGCGGAGGTGGCGCTGCTGCCGCACCGGCGTTATCCGCTGTTCGAGATCCAGCGGGCGGCCGGGCGTTCGCCGCTGCTGGACGTGCTGTTCGACTTCCGCGACTTCCACGTCTACCGGGGCCTGCCCGGCGTCGAGATCGTCGGCCAGGACTTCTTCGAGCAGACCGACGTGCCGTTCGCCGCGGCGTTCGGCCGCTCGCGCGAGCACGGCGGCTTCGATCTGACGATCACGTACGACCGGGCCCAGTTCGACGCCGGCCAGATCGCTCGGTTCGGCGAGCTTTATCTCATCGCGCTGCGGCAGGCCGCCGAGCCCGGCAACGACCCTCGGTCCGAGGGCCCGTACCTGGAGCGCGATGCCGCCGCGATCGACGCCTGGAACGCCACCGCCAGGACCTACCCGGACGCGACCCTGCACGAGCTGATCGCCGAGCAGGCCGCGCGCACTCCCGCCGCGCCGGCCGTCTGCTACGACGGGACCTGGATCAGCTACCGCGAGCTGAGCGAGCGGGCCGGGGCCGTCACCGCCCGGCTCACGGCGGCCGGCACGCGGCCGGGCGACGTCGTCGGTGTCTGTCTCGAACGCGGCCCCGACCTGCTGCCCGCCCTGCTCGGCGTGCTCGGGGCCGGGGCCGCCTACCTGCCCCTTGAGCCGGGGCTGCCGCCGGAGCGGCTGGCGTACATGATCGAGGACGCGCGGGCGCGCACGGTGCTGACCGGCCCGGCGGGCACGACGGTCCTCCCGGAGGGCGTCGCACTTCCTCTGGCGGGCCCCGGTCCGGACGTTCCCAGCGCGCCGCCGCGCGTGCATCCCGATTCGCTGGCGTACGTGATCTTCACCTCCGGCTCCACCGGCCGCCCCAAGGGGGTCGGGATCTCGCACCGGGCGATCGTCAACCGGCTGCTGTGGATGCAGGACACGTTCGGGCTCGCCCCGGACGAGCGGGTGCTGCACAAGACGCCGCTGTCGTTCGACGTGTCGGTGTGGGAGCTGTTCTGGCCGCTCATCACCGGTGCCGGGCTGGTGGTCGCCGAGCCGGACGCGCACCGCGACGGCGCCCGCCTGGCCGCCCTGGCCACCGCCCACGACGTCACCACCATGCACTTCGTCCCGTCCATGCTGGAGCTCTTCCTCGACGAGCCGGCCCTGCCCGCGCTGCGCCGCGTCATCTGCTCGGGCGAGGCGCTGGGTGCCGAGCCGGCCGCCCGCTGCCACGACCGGCTCCCGCAGACCGAGCTGCACAACCTGTACGGCCCGACCGAGGCGGCCGTGGACGTCACCTGGCACCCCTGCGAGCCGGGCGAGCCCTTGGTGCCCATCGGCCGGCCCGTGGCCAACACCCGCCTGGAGATCCTGGACGCCGGCGGCCGGCGGGTCCCCGTCGGCACCCCGGGTGAGCTCTGCCTGGGCGGCGTCCAGCTGGCCCGTGGTTACGTCAGCCGGCCCGGGCTCACCGCCGAGCGGTTCGTGCCGGACCCGTACGGCCCGCCGGGCGGGCGTCTCTACCGCACCGGGGACCTGGCCCGCCGGCTGCCGACCGGCGAGGTGCAGTACCTCGGCAGGACCGACTTCCAGGTCAAGATCC
>NZ_BAAAMU010000181.1:0-8298 GCF_039529435.1 Nonomuraea maheshkhaliensis | reverse complement strand
TCGAGCTCGGCGAGATCGAGGCGCTGCTGGCCGCCGAGCCCGCCGTCCGCGCCGCCGTCGTCGTGCTGCGCGACGAACGCCTCGTCGCCTACGTCGTCCCGGAGAACGTCCCGGAGAACGTCCCGGAGAACGGCCCGGAGAACGGCCCAGCAAACGACGCCGGCGGGGAAGGCGGCGCGCCGAGCACCGACGCCGGCACCAAGACCGGCGACAACGACGGCGACGGCCGTGTCGGCGCGGCCGGGCGGCTGCCGGATCTGGCCGCCGCGCTGCGCAAGCGGCTGCCCGAGCACATGATCCCCACCGCCTGGGTACCCTTGGACGCCCTGCCCGTCACCGCCAACGGCAAGCTCGACCGCGCCGCCCTGCCCGACCCAGGCGACGCCGCCCGCGCCCCGTACCTGCCCCCGCGCGACCCGTTCGAGGCCAGGCTGGCCACACTGTGGGAGGAGACGCTCGGCGTGGACGCCATCGGCGTGCACGACGACTTCTTCGCTCTCGGCGGCCACTCCCTGCTGGCCCTGCGCCTGACCATGCGGCTGCGCAAGGAGCTCGGCCGCGACGTGCCGCTGTCGTCGGTGCTGACCGCGCCGACCGTCGCGGGGCTCGCCGCCGAGCTGCGCCGCCCGCAGGACAATGACGGCGCGCCGCGCCGGATCGTGCCGCTGCGACCCACCGGCGACCGCGCTCCCGTCTTCCTGTTCCACGCGCTCGGCGGCCAGGTCTTCCGCTATCTGCCGCTGACCCGCCATCTCGGCCCCGACCAGCCCGTGTACGCGATCCAGGCGGCCGGTCTGGTCCCCGGTGAGCAACCGCACGCCACGCTGGCGGAGATGGTGGACGACTACACCGCCCACCTGCTCGACCTCCGCCCCCACGGCCCGTACGTGCTGGGCGGCTACTGCATCGGCGGCAACATCGCCCTGGAGACCGCCCGCCGGCTGCGCGAGCTGGGCGAGGAGGTGCCGCTCGTCGTCCTGTTCTACTCCGACGCGAACGAGCCGGTACTGCGCGCCTCGCTGGAGGACGACGCCGTCCTGCTCACCCACGCGCTGGCCGGCGGCAAGGTCCAGGTGAACCTGGACGACCTGCACCGGATGAGCCCGGACGAGCGGCTGCTGGCCGTGATCGACGCCGCAGCCCGCGCCGACACGCTGCAGCCCGACACCGCCGACCTGCGCCAGGCCCGCCGCTTCGTGGACGTGTTCCGCGCCAACGCGCACGCCGTCGGCCACTACCGGCACGCCCCTTATGACGGGGACGTCCTGCTGTACTCGCCCACCGCCGAGGGCGTACCGCCCGACGACATGGGCTGGCGGGACGTCGTCACCGGCCGCCTGCGCATCTCGCCGATCCACGGCGAGCGTTTCACCGTCATGTACGAACCCCGGGTCGCCCTCGCGGCCGCCGAACTGAGGAGCAGCATCGACCATGGCCTCACCCCCGACGACTGAGCCCCCCGCGCCCGGCCCCGCCGCGGCGGAACCGCCCACGCTGTGGAAGAACCGCGACTTCCTCAAGCTGTGGAGCGGCGAGAGCCTGTCGCTGGTCGGCTCCCAGGTGACCGTGCTCGCCATGCCGATCGTCGCCTACCTGTGGCTGAACGCCTCGGTCGCGGAGATGGGCGTGCTCGGCGCGCTGTCCAGGCTGCCGATGGTGCTCTTCTTCGTCGTGGGCGTGTGGGTGGACCGGATGCGCCGCCGGCCCGTGCTCATCTGGAGCGACGTCATCCGGGCGTTCATGCTCGCCACCGTGCCGCTGCTGTTCGTGATGGACATGCTGACGCTGTGGTGGCTGTACGCGGTCGTGTTCGTGATGGGCGTCTTCGGGGTGCTGTTCGAGATCGCCTACCGGTCGTACCTGCCGGCCCTGGTGGCCCCGGAGCACCTCGGCGACGGCAACAGCAAGCTGCAGCTCAGCGACTCGGTCTCCAAGGCGGTCGGGCCCAGCCTGGCCGGGTTCCTCATCGCGACCCGCTCGGCGCCGCTGGTCATCCTGGTGGACGCGGTCAGCTACGTGCTGTCGGCGGCGTTCCTGATCTCCATCCGCAAGCGGGAGGACCCGCCGCCGCCCGACAGCGGCGGCAGCATGATCGGCGCCATCCGCGCGGGTTTCGGCTGGGTGATGTCGCACCCGGTCGTCCGCCCGCTGGCCATCGCCAGTGCCGTCTACTCCTTCTTCGACATCGGCATCCTGCAGACCCTCTACATCCCGTACGTGATCGACGGCGCCGGCGTGCCGGCCGGCTGGGTCGGGGCCGTGCTCGCGGTCGGCGGGGTCGGCGCGGTGGCCGGCGCGTGGCTGTCGGTGCGGCTCATGAAGGGGCTGGGCCCCGGGCCGACCATGTTCTGGTCCACGGTGATCGGCAACAGCGCGCTCATCCTGGTGCCGCTGGCCGGGGGGCCGCTCTGGCTGGCGATCGGCGTGCTGGCCGTCTCGCAGCTGCTGGTCGGGCTGTGCACGCAGGTGTTCGTGGTGAACAACATCACCGTGCTGCAGTCGGCGACGCCGCGCGAGCTGGTCGGCCGGGTCATCGCCACCATCTGGGCGATGGGGCTGGTGCCCGCGCCGCTCGGCGCGCTGGTGGCCGGGCTGGTCGGCGAGGCGGTGGGCATGTGGCCGGTGGTCCTGACGGCGGCGGTGATCGGCGCGGTGGTGCCGATGATCGTGCTGGCGCTGTCGCCGATCCCCCGGATGCGCGAGATGCCCCAGGCCCCGGCCACCTGAGCTTTCAAGGGGCCGCTCGGCGGCCGGACTTCTCGATGGCCTCCGGGGTCACGGGGGTGAAGAAGTTGACCAGGTTGCCGTCGGGGTCGCGGAACAGCAGCGCCCGGTTGCCCCAGGGCATCGTGGTGGGCTCGTTGACGAAGTCCCGCACGAGGCCGGTCAGTTTCTTGTAGACGCTGTCCACGTCGTCGACCAGGAACTCGACGATGACGCTGCGGTTGGCGCCCGGTTCCGCTGAGCCGGGCGCGAACAGCGGGACGGTGCGGGTGCCGCCGATGGCGAGCGTGGCCGAGGCGGTCCGCAGCTCGGCGAAGTCGTCGTTGGCCCAGCTCGCCTCCACTCCGGTGGCGGCCTCGTAGAAGCCGACGAGGCGGGCGACGTCGGCGGTGATGATGCGGGTCGAGACGAAGTTCACGGATGGTTCTCCCTGGTCGTTCCTTGGGTACGACCGCACGCTACGCCGGATACCGGGCGAAACCCGCCCGGTATCTGCGGCAGACTTTCGGTATGGCCCGACCCACCGCTCGTGTGCTCACCCTGCTGGAGCTCCTGCAGTCGGGAGGGCTGCGGACCGTGGCCGAGCTCGCCGACCGGCTCGGCGTGGACGAGCGCACGGTACGGCGCTACGTCGGCCACCTCATCGACCTCGACGTGCCCGTCGAATCGGTACGGGGCCGCTACGGCGGCTACCGGCTCGCCCCCGGTTACCGCATGCCGCCGCTCATGCTGGGCGACGACGAGGCGCTCGCCGTGCTGCTCGGCCTGGTCGCGGGGCGCAGGACCGGCCTGCTGACGGCCGCGGGCACGGCGAGCGAGACGGCCGCGGCGAAGATCCGGCGGGTGCTGCCCGAGCGGCTCGGCCGCAGGCTCGACGCCGTGCTCGGCTCCCTCGCCTTCACCGCTCCCGCCGGTGAGCCGGCCGTCCCGGAAACCGCGGTGCTGCTCGCTGTAGCCGACGCGGTGAGCCACCACCGGCCGGTCTCGATCCGGTACACCGACGCAGGCGGGCGGCGCAGCGAGCGCACGCTGCACCCGTACGGGCTCGTCGCCCACTCGGGCCGGTGGTACGTGACGGGCGCCGATCCCGCGATCGGCGAGGACCGGACGTTCCGGCTGGACCGCATCGCCGGCGCGCGGACCCTGCCCGGCTCGTTCGACCCGCCCGGCGGGCCCGGCCCGGCCGAGCGGGTCCTGGCGGGGATCGCCACCGCGCCGTACCGGCACGAGGTGACGCTGCGGGTCCAGGGCGGCGCCGAGCGGATCCGCACCCGGCTCCCCGCCGGCATCGCACTCGTCACGGAGCCGCCACCGGTGAGCGACCCGGAATCACCGCCGGCGATCGGCACGGGAGCACCGTCCGTGAGCGGCGCGGGTCAGGACGTCGAGCGCTGGTGCCGGGTCGAGTTGCGGGCCGAACGGCTCGACTGGGTGCCGGCCGTGCTCGCCTCCATGGACCTGCCGTTCGTCATCGAACAGCCCGACGAGCTCCGCGACCTCGTCGTGGCGTTCGCCGACCGGCTCACCCGGTCGGCCCGGCGAGAGCCGCCGGGCGGCGAAGGCGATGACGGGGGCGACGGGGTCACGTGTTGAGCTCGGCCAGCCAGCCGAGCTGCTCGGCGCGGTCCTCCACGGTGGGCGCGTTCAGCCCGACGATCACCCGGGTCGCGCCCGCCTTGCGGTAGGCCTCCAGCCGCTCGCGCACCCGCGCGGGCGTGCCGCACAGGGCGAGGGCGTCCACCAGGTCGTCGGGCACCTCCTCCATCGCCTCGCCCAGGTCGCCGTCGAAGTAGGCGTCCTGGACACGCGCCGCCGCCTGGCCGAACCCGAGGCGGTGGGCGAGCCGGTTGTAGAAGTTGACCCCCCGGGTGCCCATGCCGCCCAGATAGAGGGCCAGCATCGGCCGGATCAGGTCGCGGGCGTAGTCGGCGTCGTCGTCCACCATGGCCATGACCATCGGCGAGACCTCCACCGTGGCCGCGTCGCGCCCGGCCAGGGCGGCCCCGGCCCGCAGGTGTTCCATGCTCTCGGCCACGTGCTCGGGCGGGAAGTGGATCGGCAGCCAGCCGTCGGCGATCTCCCCGGCCAGCGCCACCGCCTTCGGCCCCATGGCCGCCAGGTGGACGGGCAGCGGCTTGCGTACGGGTGCGACGGTCATGCTCAGGGCCTTGCCGCGGCTGTCGGGCAGCGGCAGCACGATCTCGGGGCCGTCGTGCTCGACCGGCCGGCCGTCCAGCGCCGTCCGTACCACGGCCACGTAGTCGCGCAGGTGGGCCAGCGGCCGCTCGTACCGCTGACCGTGCCACCCCTCGGCCACCTGCGGGCCTGAGGCGCCCAGCCCGAGCAGGAAGCGGCCGCCCGACACCCGGTCGATCGTGGTGGCGGCCATCGCCGCCGAGATCGCCGTGCGGCCCGTCACCTGGATCACGCCGCTGCCCAGCCCGATCCGCTCGGTGCCGGCCGCGAGCCAGGCCAGCGTGGTCGCCGGATCGACCCCGTAGCCCTCAGAGGCCCACACCGAGTCGTATCCGAGCCGCTCCGCCTCACGTGCCAGCGTCAGCTGGGCTTCATGGGTGGCCGCCACGGGGCCGAGGGTGCCAAGGCTGAATCCGAGCCGCACTGCCGCCTCCTCACGATCCGATCTTGTCCTTACTCTCCCGCAGAAGCCCTGCCGAGACCAGGGCCGGCGGCGACCGGGTGGATCAGGGCGGCGCCGAGCTCGGTGGCGCGGTGGATGACCATGTTGGCGTGGCGGGTGCTGGTGATCAGGCCGGCCCGCTGCAGGACCTGGGCGTGCGCGCTGGCCGAGGACAGTGAGGTGCCGGTGCGCCGGGAGAGTTCGCTGGTGGTGCAGCCGGCGGTGGCCGCGATGTGGCAGAGGACGCGGGCGCGGGTCGCGCCGAGCAGGTCCGACAGGGCCTGGCCGGGGTCGGGCTCCGGGGCACGCCGCGGCACCGGGTAGATCAGTACGGGCGGCAGCCCGGGGTCCGCCAGCGCCACGGGGGTGTAGCGGCAGAAGTAGGAGGGGATGAGGGTCAGCCCCCTGCCGCGCAGCGGGATCTCGTAGCGGCCGGCGGCGTAGTCGACCTCCAGGACCGGAGGCCGCCACCGCATGCGGGGCGGCAGCGCGCCGAGCATGGCCTCCACGCCCTGGTCGGTGAGCAGGCGGGCGAGGCGGGCGCGTTCGCGTCCGAGGGCGTGCTCCATCGTGGTGCGGTGGGGGGCGAGGACGGCCCGGCCGTAGTGGTCGGCCAGGCGGGCCAGGCCGGCGATGGCGCGCCGGTCGCCGCGGGCGAGGTCGTCGAGGGTGCCGGGCAGGGCGGTGTGCCGGCGCAGCTGGTCCACCTCACGCCGGACCCGTGCGCGGGAGGTGGCGCCCAGCGCGTCGAGTCCGGCCTCGCGTCCCGCCTGGGCCTCGTGCGGGGTGAGGAAGTCGGGCCAGTACGCCTTGATCGGCATCAGCGGCGCCAGCGTGCGCCGGACGGGCCGCAGCAGGCCGGCGGCCGCCAGGTCCGCGCGGGCCCGGCGGCGCCAGGCGGTCAGGTCCGCTCCGCCGCCGGGCCGCTGCAGCACGTGCAGGCTCATCACCGTCTCCCACGGCTCGTCGACGCGAGCGGCGACGCGTACGCGGGCCAGGTCCTCACCGGTGAAGACGATGCGCAGGATTCCGCCGGACATGCCCCCCATGCTGGCCCGGACGGATCATCAGGCGATCAACGCCCGGTGGACACGCGCCGCCGCTACCTGTTGAACCACTTATGGGACTTGATACAGATATGGCCCCTACCGGCATCTTCTGTCGGGTTGGTCCAGGCTTCCTGCTGGCCGTGGAGCAGGGCCCAATGGGCGCCGCCGCAGGTGACGAGATGGACGTCGTCCAGGTTGCCCTTGCGGCCGTTGTTCCACAGCGACTTCACCTTGTGGCTGAACGAGCACGGCCGTCCCCCGCCCGCCCAGTTGGCGTCGTTCCCCTCCCAATCGCACCGCTTGCCCGACCCGCTCACGCCGCTGTAGGCGCAGATGCTGCCCTTGGGGCAGTCCCCCAGCCAGTCCTGAGCCGACGCGACGCCCGCGTTCCCCGTGAGGCAGAACGCCGCCATGAGAGTGACCGTGCCGGCGGACACCGCTCGTCTGATTCCCAAGATCCGCTCCTCTCCGTCTCCGTTGCGCACCCAGTACACAGAGCCGGGGGACGGGGTGTCGCCGTGTTCCACCCAGAAACGGAACACCGACGTCAGAGGCATGACGAGACGCGATCGACGGCCGGGGCCCGGCGAATGTCCGGACAATGCCCGCCCCATGTCCTCGATCACGCGTTCCGGCCTGCCGCACACTACGGAGGTGCCCGGAGCGGCCGAAGACGAGAGCGAGGAGCGAGGCCGGTGACCAGTGTGCGGTTCTCGGTGCTGGGTCCCCTGACGGCGGTCCAGGACGGGGCTTCGGTCCCTGTCACGGTCGGCAAGCTGCGCGTCCTGCTCGCCACCCTGCTGCTGCGCCCGAACGAGGTCGTCCCCGCCGACCTGCTCGCCGAGCGGCTGTGGGGCCGCCGGGTCCCGGTCAACCCGCGAAAGGTGCTGCGCACGTACGTCGTACGCCTGCGCCAGGCCCTGGGCGCGAGGGACGTGATCGTCACCATGCCGGACGGCTACCTCGCCCGGCTGCGGACCGACCAGCTCGACCTGCTGCGGTTCCGCGCCCTGCTCCAGGAGGCCGGCCGGGCCGCGGACCCGCTGACGGAGCGGCGGCTCCTGCACGAGGCGCTGGACCTGTGGCGCGGCCCGGTGTGCGCCGGCGTCGCGTCGGAGACGCTCCAGCAGATCGACGTCCCGCCGCTCGCCGAGCTGCACGTGCACACCCTCGAACGGCGCATCGAGCTCGACGCCGGTCTCGGCGAGCACGCCTCGCTCATCGCGGAGCTGCGGGCCCTGACCGCCGAGCATCCCTTCAGGGAACGGCTCTGGGCCCAGCTCATGACCGCCCTCTACCGCACCGGCCGGCAGGCCGAGGCGCTGGAGACGTACCGGACCGTCTTCCGGCTGCTGCAGGACGAGCTCGGCATCCTCCCCAACGCCGAGCTGCGCCGCCTGCACCAGGCCATGCTCGCGCAGTCACCGGTGGAGGTCACGGCTGACGAGGGCGAACCGCCCGCGCCCGTCCCGCCCAGGCAACTGCCGGCCGACGTGCCGGCGTTCGTCGGGCGGACGGACGAGCTGTCCGCCCTCACCGCCGGAACGGGCACTGCCGGGGTGACGGTCACCGCGATCGACGGCATGCCGGGCGTCGGCAAGACCGCGCTGGCCGTGCACGCCGCGCAGCTGCTGGCCCCGCACCACCCCGGCGGCCAGCTCTTCCTCGACCTGCGCGCCCACAGCCGGGACGACCCCCCGCTCGACCCCGCCGACGCACTCGACCGCCTGCTGCGCGCCCTGGGCCTGTCCGGCGAGCACGTCCCCGAGCGGCTGGACGACCGTGCCGGGCTCTACCGCAGCCTGCTGGCCGAACGGCGCGTCCTGATCGTCCTGGACAACGCCGCCGACGAGGCCCAGGTCAGTCCGCTGCTGCCGGGCGCGGGGG
>NZ_BAAAMU010000180.1:0-18279 GCF_039529435.1 Nonomuraea maheshkhaliensis | reverse complement strand
AGCTCGCTCTGGGCGGCGAGCCGCAACGACAGCGCCTGCGCGCGCCGCTCCAGCGCGGCGTCACGCTGCCGGACGCCGAACACGCCCGCCGACGCGGTGACGACCAGCAGCGCGGTGAGCAGGGCGGTACGGCGCCGGCGGCGACGGGTCCGCCGGACGGCCGCCTCATGCCGCGCGTCCTCGGCCGCCAGGCTGGCGTCCAGGAACTCCCGCTCCAGGGTGGTCGGTGCGGCGGGCCGTTCGCCGGCCCACTCCCGCGCGGTACGCAGCCGTACGCCCCGGTACAGCAGGGCCGCGTCACGGTGCTCGCGTTCCCACGCCTGGGCCGCCTCCGCCAGGTGGCGATGGACGCGCAGTCCCTCCCGGTCGGTCACGATCCACTCACGCAGCCGTGGCCAGGCCCGCAGCAGCGCCTCGTGCGCGAGCTGCGCGGAGCCGGAGGACAAGGTGATCAGCCGGGCGGACGCGAACGCCTCGATCACCTCTCCGGTGGCCCGCGGCGGGAAGTGGCCGGCCGGCAGCCGCCCGACGTCGACCGGGCGGCGGGTCTCGGCGCCGGAGTCCTCGACGCGGACCATGTGCAGGAGCAGCCGGCGGGCGATGTCCTGGTCGTCGAGGCTTAGGCCGGTGTGGACGCGTTCGGCGGTGGCGGCGACCGCGCCCGTGATCCCGCCGGTCAGCCGGTAGCCCGCCACCGTCAGCGTGCCGTCCTGACGCTGCTGCCAGGTGGCCCAGAGGGCGTGCGAGAGCAGGGCCAGGGTGCCGGGCTCGTGCGCGGGCCCGCTGTCGTGCCCGTCCGCTCCGGCCGCCACGCCCATGTCCCGCAGCAGCAGCTCCACCAGCGCCGGCTCGACACGCAGCCCCGCCTCACGGGCGGGGCCGGTGATGGCCTCGCGCAACTCGGCGACGGTCATCGGGCCCAGCGGGAGCTGGCCGTCGCGCAGCGTCCCCAGCAGGCCGGGATGGGCGAGACAGCGGTCGTAGAAGTCGGCACGCACACCCAGCACCACCAGCGCCGCCGGATGCTCGCGCGGGGCGGCGGAAGCCAGGGCGTCCAGGGCCGCTAGGAAGGTCCGCTGTTCGCTCTCGTCGGCGCAGAGCGTGAAGAGCTCCTCCAACTGGTCGACGACGAGCACCAGGCGGGTGGCCGGAGCACCGTCGCGGGTCCCGCCGTTCAGCGCGCCCGCGACCTGCGCGGCGAAGGCGGTGGGAGCTGCCGCGAGTACGCCCGCCAGGTCCGCGGGGTCGAGGCCGGTGGGCGCGCCGACCCCGGCCAGCAGCTCGGCGACCGGGCACTTGCCGGGGGTGATGAGGACGGCCGGCCAAGAGCGCGATCCGGGCTCGGGCAGCGCACCCCGGCGCAGCGCGGGCAGAAGCCCCGCCCGGAGCAGCGACGTCTTGCCCGCCCCCGAAGGGGCCACCACGATCAGCGGCCTCCGCTCCCGCATCCGCTCGGCCAGCCGCTCCACCAGCGCGCCCACCATGCGGTCCCGGCCGAAGAACCAGCGCGCGTCCTCGATCCCGTACGGCTGCGGTCCCCGGTACGGGCAGCCGTCGCCCGCCCGGGCCAGCCTGCTCAGCTCACCGCCGGTCCGCAGCACCGCGTCGCACTGGCGTGCCACTGCCTCCGTCAGCGCCTTCTCGCCGGTCTCGACCTTGCTGAGGTAGCCCTTGCTGTAGTGCGTCAACCTGGACAACTCGGTCAGGGACAGGCCGTGCCGCAGCCGCAACCGACGCAGGACGGCTCCTGGGGCCGCCTCGTGATCATCGCCGGATGGCCAGGGCCGGCGCATCGCCGCCGGGCCCGGCTCTGCGCCGTCCCGATCCACGCCCTCCGCCATGTCACCGAAAGTAGCCGATCGGAACGGTGGGTGATGCTGGAACATCGGCCAGCCGCCTGTCGGGGGAGCCCGGGTTTCCCGGTCTCCCGTCGCCCCCTGGGGGTGGGAAACCCCTTCCGCCGGCGCCGTGAGCAGCGCGAACCTCGAATCGCCAAGCCCGGCCGACCGGCCCGGGCACCACGTACAGAAGGAGAACGATCATGTCCGCTCGTCACCAGCTCACCGGACTCCTCACGGCCGCACTCGCCTCCGCCGCCTTCCTGGCCCCTGTCGCCGTGCCCGCCGCCGCTGCCGCTCCCGTCACCGGCGTACGGGCCGCGCTGTCCGGGCTGACCTGCGACGACTTCAGGGAGGGGACGCACGTCGGGGTGGCCAGGTGCACCAACCACACGCAGGACTGGTGGGAGTTCAGGGCCGTCATCACCTGCGGGTGGGCGGCCGACGTCAAGGGCTCCTGGGAGACGCTGCCTCCGGGCGCGACCAAGGAGTCACGCGGCCAGTGCGGCGGAGGTTCGGGAGTTGGTGCCATCGGCACCGACAAGCGCAACCTCAGCACGTGACCCGACGATCATCCGAGGAATCCGGTACACGAAATCCGCTGGTCAGAGCGGTGTGCCAAGGGAATGACCAGCACTGAGTGAGGACGCTCGGCATCGCCCCCCGATGCCGGGCGCCCGCCCCGGGCGTCGGTCCCGCGCTGACGTCGGACGCCCGCCTCGGGACCCGCCTCCGGGCGCGGATGTGGGATCTCCGGTTCACCGGGGGACGCAGACCGCGTGCACCTCGACCGTGGCCCGCTTCTTCTTGGAGCTGAGGAGGACGAGGCTCCACGCCTCGGGCACACCGTCCGGCGGGTCGCTGATGTCCTCGGGCGCGTTCACCTCGACGGTCACGGGCTCCTCCCGGTTGTGGTCGCCGTAGTAGGCGTAGCCGCCGCTGACGGCCCGCTGCCCGCGCGGGCAGACCACGTTGGTGGCCAGCACGCCGGGGGACAGGCTCCTGCTCTCCGTGACGACGGTGACCGCGAAGCCCGTCCAGCCGAACTGGCGCGCCGCCGCGAACCCGCCCCCGGCGAGCACGCCGCCCACCGCCGCGCCCGCCGTGACCAGCCCGAGCGCCCTCGCCATCCGTGAAGCCCCACCCATGAGCGCCCTTCCCCTCTCCGCCGGTACGGCAGGACGTTAGCCGGGGCGTGTTGAGAATCTGTTGACGATCTGTGGAGGCGCCGCGCGGCGCGAAGGCCGTCAGCGACCCGGAAGCGACTCCGCCAGCCTGCCGAGGATCACGTCGAGTTCGGCGTCGGTGAGCGGCACGAGTTCGAGGGTCAGGTCGCCCTTGTCCTGGTCGTGGTCCATGACCCAGATCTGCGGAGAGCCGTTGCGCAACGCACCCGCCAGGTCGGCGGCGGTCATTCCCGCGCGGGCGGGATCGACGCTGAGGCGGGCGCGGGAGAACGGCAGGCCGGTCGGGTCCTGGACGCTCGCGGCGCTGATGCCGGGCAGGCGGCCGGCGCGCGCGGTGAAGCGCGCGACCTTGTCGTCCTGCTCCCGCCGCCAGGCCGGCCGGTCCGTCCGCTGCCGTGCCCGGAGTGCGGCGACCACCCCGAAGATGGCCTCCTTGCTGGGCTTCATCGCCCGGCCGATCCCCTTCTCCTGCGCCCGGACGGCCCGGACCAGGCCGGCCCGGCCGATGACCAGACCGGCGGTGGGCGAGGCCAGGTACTTCTGGGCGCTGACGATCACCAGGTCGGCGCCGGTGCCCAGCAGCTCGTCGATCCTGAGGTCCTGAGCCGCGCCGTCGATGACCACCGGAACGTTCCGCCGGTGCGCCGCCGCCACCGCCTCCGTCAGCGGCACGTCCTCGCCCCGGGTCAGCCGGGAGGACACGAGCAGCAGGCACGCCACGTCCGGGCGGGCGAGGTGCCCCTCCAGCTCGTCGAGGGAGCAGCCGGCCTCCGAGCCGGCCGGCACCGCGATGGCTCCGGCCAGCCGGATGTCCTGCACGATCGGATGCCCGTAGTCGACGGCGTGCCCGGCAGGGAGCAGCACCGTCCTGGGCATCCCCTCGGCGTCCGGCAGGGCCGCGATCCGCGACGGCGACGTGCCCGTCATCGTCGCCGCGACGGACAGGGTGATGGCCGCCGACGCGCAGTGCACGACCGTACCGGCCTCCCCGCCCAGGACCTGGGCGATCGTACGGTCGGCGAGGTCCTTCAGCTCCTCCATCACGAAGAAACCGGACAGGGCCTCGGCCGTGGCCGCGGCGACCTGGTCCGTGCTCCGCGAGACGCCGAGCGGGGTGAACGTCCCGCGCGCGTTGACCACCGGCGTCAGGCCGTACTGATCGTGAAGTCCCATCTCCCCATCTTCCCGGTCGCTGGGGCGGGGCCGTTGCCGCACCTGGAACGGCATGGAACGTCGTGGAACGCCTTCCCAGGTGTTCGGATCGAACCACCACCAACGGGGGGAACATGAGAATTCGACGTGCCTTGGCGGAGCTGATGCTGGCCGGCGCGCTGGCGACGACCCTGGGAGCGGCTCCCGCGACCGCCGCCGCCGGCTCGGCCCATCTCGCGATCGAGGCCACCGGGCTGGGCGGATACCAGGCTTACTTCGTCAGCGTCACCGGCTTCGCGCCCGTCGCCACAGCCGGTCAGGGCGTCTGCGTCAACCTGTACGGCGACGACACCTTCGACCAGCACCTGTTCGGCGGCTTCGGGGTCGCGTGCGGGGAGACGCTGAGCAACCCGTCGCCCGGTCGCATCAGCATCTCGTTCTACCTGGACGGCAACACACTCAACGAGGACTGGGGCGGTGACGAGGTCTTCGCCAAGGTGACCATCGGCCCGCCGTCCTCGGTGCGGCTCACGTCCAACGTGGTGCACGGGGACTACTGACAGTCACCGCTGGCCGGGAGCCTTCGCCGTACGGCGCGAAAGACCCTCGCTCCGATCCGGGGGAGCGGAGCGGGGGCCTCGCGTCCGCTCCGCGCCTCCGGGGCGGGGTCAGTCCTCCGTCGCGACAGTCGCTGTTGCGGGCCTGGGCGGCCGGATGGGTCGCGGATAAATGGATGGCGCCTCGCCACCCGCGACCGCATGATGGTTACGCAAGGCGATGATGTCAATCCAAGGAGTGACTGCATGTTCGGCATCCGTTCTTCCCTGCTGGCGATCGCTCTCGTGCTCGCCCTCGCCGGGCCGGCAGGCGCCGCCGACGGCTTCGGTCGGTGCCCGGGCGGGTACCTGTGCCTGTTCCGGGACTTCGAGGGGGGCGGCACCGTCGCCTGGTTCCGGGCCGGTGCGCCGGAGCTGGAGCCCTTCGGGGTCAAGGACGCGCGTTCGGCGTGGAACCGGACCGGCCGCTCCTACTGTCTCTACGCCTCTCCCGGCTACGTGGTGCACAACGCCACCGTCCCGCCGGGGCACAAGGGGAATCTCAACCCGGAGATCGCCTACAACTCCGTACGGGCCTGCTGATGCTCTGTCTGGGGCATTGGGTCTTGCGTCAAGGTTCGATGTCAACTTATGCTGCGCCGCAAGTTAAGAAACTTTCCTAACCGGGGAGGCGGTGGAGCGGCTTTCCCGGTGGCGGAGGGTGTGGCGGTCGTGCTGATCGGCCCGCTGACTGTTCCCCGGAGAATCGGAGTCGTTCGTGAGGCGTAGCGCAGTAGCGAGGATCTTAGCCGTGGTGGCCGCGATGGCCCTGCCGCTGGTGGTGCCGTCCGGCGCCGGTGCGGTCACGGCCCGGGCGGACGCCGCAGCGGCGACGGCCCGGGCCGGGGCGGCGGCCGATCCCCTGGTGTCCCAGGGCAGGACCGTGACGGCCTCCTCGGTCGAGGCCGCCGGCCTGGAGCCGGGCATGGCGGTCGACGGCAGCACGTCCACGCGCTGGGCCAGCGAGGAAGGGATCGATCCGCAGTGGATCCGGGTGGACCTCGGCTCGGCGCACAACGTCTCCCGCGTCCGGCTCAACTGGGAGGCCGCGTACGCCACCGCGTACCGCGTGCAGACCTCGCCCGACGGCTCCACCTGGACCGACGTCTACTCCACCACCACCGGCGACGGCGCGATCGACGACCTCACGATCAGCGGCCAGGGCCGGTACGTACGGGTGCACGGGACCCAGCGCGGCACCCCGTACGGCTACTCCCTGTGGGAGCTGGAGGTCTACGGAGCCCCGACCGGCGGCGGAGGCGGTGGCACCCCGGTGCAGGCCAACGGGCAGTTGCGGGTGTGCGGCATCAAGCTCTGCAACGAGAACGGCAAGCAGATCCAGCTGCGCGGCATGAGCAGCCACGGCATCCAGTGGTACAGCCAGTGCCTCAACACCGCCTCGCTCGACGCGCTGGCGAACGACTGGAAGGCCGACGTCCTGCGCATCTCGATGTACATCCAGGAGGGCGGCTACGAGACGAACCCGCGGCTGTTCACCGACCGCGTGCACTCCCTGATCGAGCTGGCCACCGCCCGCGGCATGTACGCCATCGTCGACTGGCACATGCTCGACCCCGGCGACCCGATGTACAACCTCGCCCGGGCCAAGACGTTCTTCACCGAGATCGCCCAGCGGCACAACGCCAAGAAGAACGTCCTGTACGAGATCGCCAACGAGCCGAACGGCGACGCCGTCACGTGGCCGGTCATCCGTGACTACGCCCACCAGCTCATCCCGGTGATCCGGCAGCACGACCCCGACGCCCCGATCCTGGTCGGCACCCGCGCGTGGTCGTCGCTCGGCGTCTCCGGCGGCGGCGACGAGACCGAGATCGTCAACAACCCGGTCAACGCGGCCAACATCATGTACACGTTCCACTTCTACGCGGCCTCGCACGGCACCGAATACCTGAACACGCTCTCCCGGGCCGCCGACCGGCTGCCGATCTTCGTCACCGAGTTCGGCACCCAGAGCGCCTCCGGCGACGGCGCCAACAACTTCTCCAGGTCGCAGCAGTACCTCGACCTGCTGGCGCAGAAGAAGATCAGCTGGGTCAACTGGAACTACTCCGACGACTTCCGTACGGGCGCCGTCTTCAGGACCGGGACCTGTCCGAACGGCTCGTTCGCGGGAACGGGCAACCTGAAGGAAGCCGGGGTCTGGATCCGCGACCGGATCCGCACCGCCGACGACTTCTGACCACAGGACGGGCGAGCGCCGCGAGCGTTCCGCGCCCCCGTCACCGGGCTCCACGCCGGTGACGGGAGGTGCGGAACGCTTTTTCTTTTCCATGCCGTCCTTCGACACCTGCCTTTACAGAACGTGACCTGATCACTACGTTAAGTGCGTCATCGCATGTCAGAGGCACTGTGCTGCCTCCGGTCCAGGAAGGTCATGTTGTGCGTGCTCTTGCTCGCGTCGCCAGGACGATCGTGATCGGCGCCGCGGTCCTCGCGGTCTCGACGATCCCCGCCCAGGCCGGCCCCCTCCCAACCGTCCCCGGCGCCCCGTCCGTCCAGCCGCCCACCGCCTCGTGCTTCCAGTTCCCGTACTTCGGCCCGAAGGGGCACGCGAACTTCGACTTCGGCCGCGACATCGTCCGGCTCCTGGACGAGCGCGGCGTACGCGTGCGGGGCATCGCACCCATCGAGGCCAAGCCCGCCAACCGGGGTGTCTACATGCCCATCGGCTGGAAGCGGGACCACATCGACCCGTGCAACGGCGTCTACTACCCCGGCGGCTTCGCCCTCGAAGACGTCCAGAGCGGGCACGAGGCCGCCATCCACGACATCTACCTGCGCCCCGACGGGGCCCACGCGCAGGTGTCCATCGACGGGCAGCCGCAGGGCGAGCGGCTGGTGGCCACGTACAAGCTGCACGAGTTCGCCGCCGGTGTGCCCACGCCGCGCCCGCTCGAAGGCGGCGTCGGCCCCCGCCACTGGCCGTTCTACGTCAGCGCGTACCTCAGCCGCACGGTCAGGGACCTGACCGGCCTCCCGCTGGCCGAGGGCGACTACCTGGCCAACCTCGACGCGGTCGTCCAGTACGTGCCGTAGCCGCGACCCCCTGACCTGAGCCCCTGGCGGGCCGTGCCTCGGGGCGCGGCCCGGCACAATCGAGAGACGACACGATGCGACTGACCAGTGCCGGCAGCCGGTGGACGTGGACCGCCGGCGCCTCCATCGCCGTCCTGGCGGCCACGGTGCTCATCGGCCCCGCGATGGGCCCGAGCACCGCCACCAGCCACTGGGACGCCCCCTCCACCACCGTGAACAAGCAGATCGACGCCACCGATCTGTACGCCTTCACCAGCCCGGAACGGCAGGACACGGTCACGATCGTGGCCAACTACATCCCCTTCCAGGCGCCGCAGAAGCCGTACCAGTTCGACACCGACGCCCGCTACGAGGTGCACATCGACAACACCGGCACCGGCCGGGCCGCCGTCACCTACCGCTGGACGTTCGCGAACAAGGCCCTGCCCGCGCCCTCCTTCGTGCGCGGGCGCGAGCGGCAGGCCGGCCCGCTCGACTCCCTGGTCGAGCAGAGCTACACGCTGACCAGGCTGCGCGACGGCAAGTCGGAGGTCCTCGTCCGCGACGGGTACGCGGCCCCCACCGACCTGGGCGCCCCCGGTTACGCCGCGACGCGCCGCAAGGCCGTCCGCGACCTGCCGGGCGGCGGCAAGGTCTTCACCGGCACCGCCGCCGACCCGTTCTACTCCGACAACCGCGCCGTCAACCTGCTGCGCTTCGGGCTGCCGTTCTTCCCCGTCAAGACCGGCGTGCCGATGAACGTCAGCGCGCTCGCCCTGCAACTGCCCAAGTCGGAGCTGGCGCTCGGCGGCGACCCGGTCCGCAATCCGGTCATCGGCGTCTGGACCACGGCATCGCGCAGGTCGAGCGCCCTGCTCGGCTCCGGCGCGGCCGGCTACACGCAGGTCTCGCGGCTGGGCAACCCCAACTTCAACGAAGTGATCATCCCGCTCAAGCAGCGCGACCACTTCAACACCCTGCGCCCGGACGGTGACGAGAGCGGCGCTCTGGTCGTGCCGTCCACCCTCGACCCCGACCAGGCCAAGGTCGTCGCCAAGCAGGCGAACGTCACCACGCCGCCCGCGCCGCGCAAGGACCTGGAGCAGATCTACCTCACCGGCCTCACCACCGGGACCGGCGGGCCGATCAAGCAGGACCTCAACTCCCACCGGCTCAACCAGGACGCCCCGCGCACCGTCAAAGCGGAGGAACTGCGGCTCAACCTGGCCACGCCCGTCGCCGCCTCGCCCGACAAGTACGGCATCCTCAAGGGCGACGCCCAGGGCTACCCGAACGGCCGCCGCCTCATCGACGACGTCGTGACGATCAATCTGCGCATGCTCCTGGGCGAACCCGCGGGCCGTGGCGCGCCCGGCCTCATCGCCGAGGACAACCCGGCGTTCCTCCTCAAACCGATCACCGACAGCTTCCCCTACCTGGCACTGCCCGTCACCGCCGCCGGCTGACCCCCGCCACCGAGGACCTCCGATCAGAATGAGTCGCCTACGGCGATTGCCGCCGCTGCTGGGATGCGTGCTGCTGGGCTGCGTCCTGGTGACCCTGTTCGCCCCCGGCGGGCTGCTGCGCAGGGACGAGCCGCCTCCCGCGCCGGCGGGCTGGTCACCGTACGATCTCGCCGGATCGATCCAGGCCGTCCAGGCCCGCCTGCGCCGTCACCCCGACGACGCGGCGGCCTGGGCGAGCCTCGGCGACATGTACCTCAAACAGGCCCGGCGCACCGCCGACACCGCCTACTACGCCAAGGCCCAGGGCGCGTTCGAACGGTCGCTGCGCCTGCCGACCGGCGACGGGCAGCCGTACATCGACGCCGTGATCGGCATGGGCGCGCTGGCCAACGCGCGGCACGACTTCGCCGGCGCCGTACGCTGGGCCGAGCGCGCCCGCAAGGCGGCGCCGTTCCGGTGGGCCCTGTACGGCGTGCTCACCGACGCCCACCTCGAACTCGGCCGGTACGAACAGGCCGAGACCGCGCTGCGCCGCATGCTCGACGGCCACCCCGACCTCGCCTCCTTCACCAGGGCCGCCCGCCTGGAACAGCTGCGCGGCCGGCCGGGTCCCGCCCGCGACCTGCTGCGCCGCGCCTGCGCGATCCCCGGCGACCCGGCCGAGTACGCCTTCTGCCAGTGGCAGCTCGGCGAGCTGGCCTGGAGCACCGGCGACCCGCGTACCGCCCGCGCCGCCTACACCCAGGCGCTGGCCGCCGACCCGGGACACGCGCCGGCCCGCGCCGGCAAGGCCCGCGCGGAGGCCGCGCTCGGCCACACCGGCCAGGCCCTGCGCGACTACGCCACCGCCGTCGTCCGGTCCCCTGCGTATGTCGTCGAGTACGGGGAACTGCTCGAACACCTGGGTGACGTGGAGGGGGCCAGGCGGCAGTACGCCGTCTTCACCGCCCAGCAGCGGCTCCTGGCCGCGAGCGGGGGCATCGACGGCTTGGCGGCTGGTACGTTCGCGGCGAATCATGGTGATCCGGATGTCGCGGTCAGGCACCTGCGGGCCGAATGGGCACGGCGTCACAGCGTCGAGGTCGCCGACGCGCTCGGCTGGGCCCTGCACCGGGCCGGGCGTCACGCCGAGGCAGCTGTCCACGCCGTCCGTGCCGACGCGCTCGGGGGGCGGAACGCGTTGTTCGCCTATCACCGGGGCGAGATCGAGCACGCGCTCGGGCATGCCGCCGCCGCGCGTACCCACCTGACCAGGGCGCTGTCCATCAACCCGCACTTCTCGCCGGGTGGGACGGCGCGGGCCCGGGAGCTACTGGCGGAGACGCCGTGATCGCGGCGCTCGCCGTCGCCGTCACGTTCGCCGCGCATCCCCTGGGGAACTTCAGCGTCAACCACTACGACGGGCTGACGATCCACCAGGACAGGATCGAGCACCTCGCCGTCGTGGACCTCGCCGAGATCCCCACCCTGCAGCGGCCGCCGACCGGTCCTCCGGACGTCCATGCTCGCCGTGCCTGCGCCGAGCTGCGGGACGCGGTCCGGGCCGACGCCGGTGGGCGGTCGCTGAGCTGGCGGGTCACCGGCGCCTCCTTCGTCTACCGGCCGGGCGCCGCCGGGCTGCGTACCAGCAGGCTCACCTGCCGGCTCACCGCGCCCTTGCGGGTCGACCGGCCGGTGGCGCTGACCTTCGCCAACGCCTACCGGGGCGACACCGTGGGCTGGCGGGAGATCACCGCCAAGGGGCAGGGCGTGCGGCTGCGCGACTCCACCGTCCCGGCCGGGAGCGTGTCGGGCGAGCTGCGCGACTATCCCGCCGACCTGCTCAGCTCGCCGCTCGACGTACGCGCGGCCAGGATGACGGCGGAGCCGGGCGACGGCGGCGGGTTCGCGGCGCCGGCGGTCGTGCCCGGCGTGGACGTCGTCACCCGCTACACCGGCCTGCTGGCCGACCGGCTCAACACGCTGGTCGGCGCCGACCGGCTGACCGTCCCGCTCGGGCTGCTGGCCCTGCTGGTGTCGCTCGTGCTGGGCGCCGTGCACGCGGCGATGCCCGGCCACGGCAAGACCGTCATGGCCGCCTACCTCGCCGGACGGGAACGGCGGCCGCGGGACGCCGTCGCCGTCGCGGCCACGGTCACCGTCACGCACACGGCGGGCGTGCTGGTCCTGGGAGTCCTGGTGACGGCCGCCGGTGCGATAGCCGGGGACGTGGTGCTGGGCTGGCTCGGGGTGGTGAGCGGACTCCTCATCACCACGATCGGCGCCGCCCTCCTTCGCTCCGCCCGGCACGACCGCCCAGGCCACGATCATGGACACGGCCATGGACACGGCCATGGACACGGCCATGGACACGGCCATGGAGATGGGCACGGTCACGGTCACGGTCACGATCGTGTGGGGCGGTCGGGTGGTGGTGGGGTGGTGGCGCTGGCGGTGGCCGGTGGGCTGGTGCCGAGCCCCTCCGCGCTGGTGGTCCTGCTCGGCGCGATGGCGCTGGGCCGTACCGCGTTCGGCGTCCTGACCGTGGCCTGCTACGGGCTCGGCATGGCGGCGACGCTGCTGGTCACGGCGCTCACCCTGCGCAGGCTGGGCGGCCTCGCCGTCGCGGGCCGGATGCGGCGGTTGCGCCCGTACAGCGCCGCCATGACCGCCGCACTCGTCCTGCTCGTGGGGCTGGGGGTCACCGTGCGCGCGGTGGCCGCGCTCGTATGAAGATCCCTCCCGCCCGTGAGGCCGGTCGCGGAAGCGGGTACGAAGGGAATCCGACTGACGGGCAGAAAGGTTGAAGATGAGCATGTCAGATGAGACCGTGGAGCTCAGCCCCAGCGACTGGGTGCGCGACCAGACGAAGCGGATCCGTGAGACCGGCACCACCGACGGCATCCTGATCCAAGGCGCGCCGATCGTGCTGCTGACCCTGCGGGGTGCGAAGACGGGCAAGCTGCGCCACACCCCGGTGATGCGGGTGGAGCACGAGGGCAGTTACGCGGTGGTGGCGTCCAAGGGCGGCGCTCCCAAGCACCCCACGTGGTACTACAACATCAAGGCGCACCCCGAGATCACCTTGCAGGACGGCACCGTCACACGTGACTACGTCGCGCACGAGGCCGAGGGCGCCGAGCGGGCGGAGTGGTGGGAGCGGGCGGTCGCGGTCTTCCCGTCGTACCGCGAGTACCAGCAGAAGACCGACCGGCAGATCCCCGTCTTCGTGCTCGACCCGAAGTAGCCGGCAGGCCGGCGGGCGCGGCATCCGCGCCCGCGCGGTCTCCGAAGGTCAGCCGGCGACCGGAAGGGCCGTGTCGCCGGGCTTCGCCGTCGGACGCCAGCCGAGCTCGGGGCCCAGCTTCGTGGCGATGTCGGTGAGGATCTGCACATAGTCCTCGTGCTCGAACGTGAACGGCAGCGCGAACGCGACCTCGTCGATCTCGCGGAAGGCGGCGTGCGCGTACAGCCCCTCGGCGATCTCGGCGGAGCTGCCCACGAGGTCGGGCGCGAACATCATCCGGGCCGGGCCCTGCGGCTCCGCGGTGCGGGGCAGGCGCTTGGCGGCGTACTCCTCGTACGTGGCCCGCTGCCGCGGCGTGGCCGAGTCCGTGGGGATGACGACCAGCCCCTGGGAGACGCGGGCCCGCTCGCCGTCGGGGTGCGCGGCGCGGAACGCCCGTACGTGGGAGAGCTGGATCTCGGCGAAGTCCTCGGACTCTTCCGCCTTGACGACGCTGCTGGTCAGCAGGTTCATGCCGTGCTCGCCCGCCCAGCGGGCCGAGCGGAGGCTGCCGCCGCCGTACCAGAGACGCGAGCCCAGACCGGGCGAGTGCGGCTGGACGCGGTCGGAGAAGACCTCGAAGCCCTCGGTGCCGCTGAAGTCGGTGGCGGGTTCGCCGCGGACGAAGGACAGCAGCCGGCTCACCCGCTCGTACCCGAAGTCCTGGAGGTCGGCGGTGCCGGGGTAGAGCGCGTCCTTGATCTGGTCGAAGTGGAACGGCGGGCCGACGCTGATGCCCGCGTTGAGCCGGCCGCCGGACAGGATGTCCACGGTGGCCAGATCCTCGGCCAGGCGAAGCGGGTTCTCCCAGGCGAGCGGGGTGACGGCGGTGCCCAGCTCGATGCTCGTGGTGCGCTGGGAGGCGGCGGCCAGGACGGCGACGGGGGAGGAGATGCCGTACTGCAGGTGGCGGTGGCGCACCCAGGCGCTGTCGAAGCCGAGTCGCTCGCCCAGCTCGATGATCCGCAGCGTCGATTCGTGTCCCGGGCGCGGGTCGTCCCCGTCGAACAGCCCGATGGTCAGGAAACCCAGCTTGCGTAGTGGGCGGGTGGGCAGCGGCACGGTGGTTCCTCCTCCTTGAGCCTGCCCAAGGCAACCAGAAATAGGGGGAAATAATTGCCGCTCCTCCGTTTCGGGCTGCTTCATGCGGATCGTGACCCCGCCGCCCACCGTCAGGGCTGGGCGGGGCCGTCGAGGAGGGCGGTGGCCATCTGCTGGACAGAACGGGTGAAGCGGCGGGGATCGCCGGGCGGTGTCATGTGGCGGATCAGGTCACCGTCGAAGACGGCGAGCAGGGCGTGGGCCAGGAAGCCGGCGTCGAGGTCGGGGCGCGCCTCGCCGAGCAGGCCGCGCAGGTGGCCGTGCCACGAGCGGTAGCTGGGGTCGCCGTACTTGTCCTCGGCGCACGCCTGCTCGTGCGCCGACAGCAGCACCGCGTTGCCCTCCGCGATGGCGCCGAGCCCGTCGAGGAAGGCGAGCAGCCGATCCCGTACGGGAGCGCCGGGCCCCAGCGGGGGAGGGCCGTCCGCGATCCCGTCGCGCAGGTCGCGCGACCGTTCCTCCAGCAACGCCTGGAGCAGGCCCGCGCGGCTGCCGAAGCGGCGGAACACGGTGCCCTTCCCGACCCCGGCGAGCGCGGCGACGCGGTCGATCGAGACGTGCTCCCCGCCGCCTTCGTGCAGCAGCTGCTCGGTCGCCCGCAGCACAGCCCGGCGGTTGCGGGCCGCGTCGGCGCGTTCGGTGCGGTGCTGGGCCATGCGCGCTCCCAGGAAGATGGACTGTCAGTCCGCTTATGTTACCGTGTGGCTCAAGCGGACCAGGAGTCCGATTACGTTCTCATGAGGAGCTCTCGATGCACATGCGCGCGCTCGTCGTCGATCCCGGCGCTCCCGGTTCCCTGCGGCTCGGGACGGCCGCCGAACCTCACCCCAGCCCCGGCCAGGCCGTGATCGAGGTGCGGCACGTCTCGCTCAACCGCGGCGAGGTGGCGTTCGCCGGCAGCCGCCCGCCCGGGACCGTCCACGGCTACGACGCCGCCGGCGTCGTCGTGCAGGCGGCGCAGGACGGCACGGGACCGGCCGCCGGCGTCAGGGTCGCGGCCTTCGGCGCCGGCGCGTGGGCCGAGCGGATGGCCGTGGACACCACCGCCGTGGCCGAGGTTCCGGAACAAGTCGATCTCGCCGACGCCGCCGCGCTGCCGATGGCCGGGGTCACGGCGCTGCGCACACTGCGTTCCCGGCCCATCCTGGGACGGCGGGTCCTGGTCACAGGTGCCGCAGGTGGCGTCGGCCGCTACGCCGTCCAGTTGGCCGCGCTGGGCGGCGCGCACGTCATCGCCTCGGTGGGCTCGGCGGAGCGCGCCGACGGTCTGGCCGCGCTGGGCGCGCACGAGGTGGTGGTCGGGCTGGAGGGCGTCGACCGGCCCGTCGATCTCATCCTCGACAACGTGGGCGGGCCGCAACTGGTCGCGGCCTGGGACCTGCTCGCGCCGGGCGGCAGCCTGCGGAACATCGGCTGGGCCTCCGGCGAGCCGGCCGTCTTCGCGCCGTACTCGCTGCTGTCCCTCGGCCCGCCCAAGACGATGAGCACGTTCGGGGACGTCCGCGACGTCGGCCCCGATCTGGCGACCCTGCTGGACCTCGTGGCGGCGGGACGGCTCTCGCCCGAGGTGGACTGGCGCGGATCGTGGCAGCGCGTCACCGAGGCCGCCCAGGCGCTGCTCGACCGGCGCATCGCCGGCAAGGCGGTTCTCGACCTGGACCTCGACCCGGCCGCCTGACCATCCCGGCTGACCCCCACGCACACGCCCGGGATGGCCGGATGCGGCCAGTTCGCGTGAAGGGCGGGCCGGTGAGCAGCGCGTACGCCGGACTTAACGGCGAGCTGATCCCTTACTAAGCGGTCCTGCCGTCGCCGCCTAAGCGCCTCGTACTACTCCGAAGTCGTAGCAACAGGCGAAAGGGGAGCAGTATGACACTGCAGAGCGAACCAGCCGACCTCAAGGTCACTCCGATCCTGTCCGTCTTCGAGCCGCCGGGCAACACGCCGTCGAACCTGGTCATCCGGCGCTCCGTCACTCCGACGTTCCTGGTGGCGATGGAGTTCGAATTCGTCTCGCCGCTGGCGATCTCGCTGCTCGGCAGCTTCAAGTACGAGATCCGGTACTTCGCGGACATCTTCGGCCCCGGCGCCGACGTGATGCTGGGCACGGTACGCAAGCTCACCGTGCCGGGTCAGCCCAAGTGCTCGGCGACCCTGCCGGTCAACCAGGAGACCGGCCTGACCGTGCCTTCCTCGATGCTCGCCGACGGGGTGTACCGGCTTAGTGCCGTCGTGACCTTCCTGACCCTCGCGACCCCACCGACGCCGATCGCCATGACGGCCTTCGCCGAGGGGCCGGCCATCCAGGTCATGCCGTAGGGCACACCTCGCCCGGCCGCCCCTGAGCGTCGCGGGCGGCCGGGCTCCACCCCGGCGCAGGAAAGGCGCACCATGGACGACCTCACCAAGATCGAGACAATCGGGACGAAGATCGCGACCAGGCTGGCTGGAGTGGGGGTCACCAGCTACAAGGAACTGGCCGACCACTCCGCGGACGAGCTCATCTCCCTGCTGTCAGGCGTGGCCGGCCTGACCCGCGACCGGGTCGAGGGCTGGCGGCGGGACGCGCTGCGCCTGGTCGAGACGGCGCCGGCGGAGGTGTCCGACGGCGGCGGTTCGGGGCAGCACGACGAGAGCTACGTCATCCGGGTGCTGGTCAACGAGCGCGACGGATCCATCAGGGCGACGACCATGGAGCACGTCGGTACGGGTGCGGAGGATCGCTGGCCCGGCTGGGACCCCGGCCGGGTGCTCGCCTTCATCGGCGAACACGTCAAGGAGGAGCCGACAGCCTCCCCGGAGCCCGCCTCCCCGGAGCCGGCGCCCGGCGCGCGAGTGAAACCGATCATGGGCGCCGTCGCCCACCTCGGCCTCGGGACGCGCGCGCTGCCCGCCCTGCGGCCCTTCACCGTGACGGTCACGCTCGACCTCCGCGAGGCCGGAGCCCTCGTCTATGACGTGGTGCTGGCGGCCAGGCTGCTCGACGGCGGCGGCAAGTCCGTGCTGGCCTCGGAGAGCGGCTCGCTGGAGCCGGGAGAACGCAGCCTGTCGGTGACCGCCCAGGCGCCGCCACCGGGCAGGTACCGGCTCGACGCGGCCGTCAGCCTGCGCCGCGCGGGCGAGAACGAGATCGCCGGCCTGGCCGGGGCAGTGGAGAACCTCCCGATCGACGTGCTGCCGGGCTGAACGTCGGACGTGCTGCCGTGCTGAAGGTCAGGCGTGCGGCCGGGCCCGAGGGCCGGACGTGCCGCTTGGCCGGACGTCAGGCGGACGCCTCCCAGTCGATGCCGCTGTCGCGCAGCCACCGGCTCTCGTGCGGCGACACCTGTGACAGCCGCGGCACGTCCGGAGCGACCTCGACGGACGAGACGCGCACGCCGCCACTGGCGCCGGCGTGGGGCACGTCCTCATCCCCTGGCACCAGCACCTGCTTGTCGTAGTTCGGCGGCCAGCGCAGCCGGATCCGGCGTCCGCACCGCGGGCAGGCCCACACCTCCAGCCCGGGCTCGATCCGCTCGACCACCACCATCTCGTGCGTCGTCACCAACGAGTTCGACCTCCTCCACGCGTTACGGCGAGTGTTGCCGGGCGGGTGGTCGTTAAACGGACGGCGAGGCGCTAAACGTCTTCTCTGCGGCGGATGCGCTCGTACAGCTCGATGGTCTCGGGGGTGGGGCCGACGCCGAGCTCCTCGTCGAGGACGCGGACGCACGCCTGGTACTGGATCAGCGCGAGATGTTGCAGGCCCTGCCGGCTGTAGCACGTCATGAGGCGGCGGTGGGCGTCCTCGCGGCACGGGTCGAGGTCGATGATGTCGCGGCACAGCTCCGCGCCGGCGGCGTGGTGGCCGAAGAGCACATGGAGCCCGCTGAGGCGTTCGAGAGCTTCGAGGTGCGCCAGCCGCAGCCGCTCGCGGAGCACGACGAGCCAGTCCTCGTAGGGCACGTCGGCCAGGAACTCTCCCCGGTACAGCCCGACGGCGCGTTCGAAGGAGCGCAGCGCCTCTTCGGGGTTGCCGCCGTTCTGCAGGTGGCGCCCGCGCTCGACCTCCGCGTCGAACACGTCGACGTCCACCCACAGCCGCAGGCCGGCGTGGAAGCGGTACGCGCCGTCCGCGAGCACGATGACCGGGGTCTCGGTCTTCGCGCGCAGGACGCGGCGGACGGAGTGGATGGTCACGTTGAGGTTGTTGCGGGCCGGGCCGGGCTCCGCCTTCGGCCAGAAGAGGTTCATCAGCTGTTCGCGTCGCGGCCAGGGGTCGCGGTGGGTGACGAGGTAGGCGAGCAGAGACCTGCAGCGACCCGCGGGCCAGCCCGTCACCTCCCGGTCGTCGACGCTCACACAGAGCGGCCCGAGCAGATGGATCGCCAACCGGGGCGCGTCCGCGGGGGCCGGTTCAGCGGAGACCGGTGCGGCGGGTGCCGGTGCGGCGGGTGCCAGTGCGATGGGTGCCGGTGCGATGGGTGCCGGTGCGATGGGTGCCGGTGCGATGGGTGACGGTTCAGCGCTGGACGGTTCGGCGGGTGCCGGTTCGGCGGGTGACGGTACGGCGAGGGGCGGGGCGGCGGGCGGTGGCCCGAGTGCGGGCTCGGCGGCAGGACGGGGCGGATGCGCGGGCCGCGCGGAGCGCCGGGTGAG
>NZ_BAAAMU010000179.1:17643-18379 GCF_039529435.1 Nonomuraea maheshkhaliensis | reverse complement strand
TTCCGACACCTGTTGTGGGTGTCGGGGCCCTCTTCTTGCGTTTCCGGACCCTTTTTCTGGCGTCCTGTCTTCGGGGCTGTTGGGGGGCTGTTCGGGGCTTGGTGGGCCACCCGTCCCCAGGGAGCCTCAGCTTCTCCAGAATCACAGCGTGCTTGCCGGCGGGCGGTCTCGTCGTCGGTGATGGCTTCCTGCAGTCGTCGCCACAGTTTCCTCAACGTGTAGCGCCGGGCGAACATGACGAGTTGTTCGGGAGCGGCGAGCCGGCAGGAACTGCGCAGCCGCCGTAACGGTCACCACGGAACAGTGCGGCCGCCGCAGTGGCCACCGTGGCGGCGTAACCGGCGTCTCCGGCGACCGGGGACGCCGACGATGCCGAGACCCAGCTTCATGCCCTCTGACGCGGCGGTGTCGTCCTATCAGGTGCCGGCGTGGAGGTCGGGATGATCATCACGCCAAGGTGACAGCTCCGTCACGTCCGCTTCCAGCTTCAACTGTCGCCGCATGACGGTCTGACCACTCCGGGTGCTCCACCGGCGCAGGTGGCCCTCCATCGTCACTCATCCTCGGTTTCTCTCTCCGGAGCGCACCACCTCAGCCTGGGCCCTACTCTGAAGCAGCCCGGAGATCCGCAGGGGACGCCCTAACGGCATGTCGGGGTATGTCGTGATGATGATCACGTGGTCGCTGCCGTGGCAAAAGATGCTACTGCGGCTGGTCATCGTGCTCGCCTTGATCC
>NZ_BAAAMU010000179.1:8136-17547 GCF_039529435.1 Nonomuraea maheshkhaliensis | reverse complement strand
ATCCTGCCGATCCTGCCGATCCTGCCGATCCTGCCGATCCTGCCGATCCTGCCGATCCTGCCGATGGTGCCGGTGACAGGTCACGGGAGTCGGCCGGGGCTCGGCGGCGTCGCCGATGGGGATCAGCGTCGCTGCCGATGCGGTCCGGCAGGCCACGTCGTAGAACTCGGGTGTCCTCCTCGGTGGCCCGTATGGCTTGTTCGAATCGCAGGCACGTCGAGCCTTTCGCGTTGGGGCGCTGGGCGCCTTAATGGTTGGATATCGACGTTCATATCCTTGATGCTGGCGTGGACCGTTCAATATGGATTGTTCGTTCCGACCGTCACAAGGCGGGTGGCAGATGTCGGTGGGAAAGCCGGGCTTCGTCACGCTGAGAGTGAACCGGAAAACGGAGGCAGGCTCGGCCGTTGCGTGCGGGTGCAGCGACGGAAGGCGCGGTTGCGCTTATCCGGCTTTGAGCATTGGCGATATCCCGGTTGGACAGGCTCGTGGACGTTCCGGGGCTTGCTAGGCTGGAGGCACACCGGGCCACCCCCACGGGTGGCCTTCGTCGCGTAAGGCCCAGGGTGGGCGGCGACCAGCCACGGTGGACCGTCGTTGAGAGTCCGCTGGGTGAGCCAACGAAATGGACCAGAAGTGAACAGAGATAACGGACCGGACGGCGGACAGCGCGGGGGCGGCGACTACGAGGACAAGCGCCCGGGCGGAGGCGACAGGAGCGGCGGCTACGGCTCCCGCGGGCGAGACTCCGGCGGGGACCGTCCGTTCCGTTCCGGCGAAGGGTCGCGGTCCTACAACCGCGGCGACAGAGGGCCCCGGCGTGACGACTCCAGGGACGACCGCCCGAGCCACCGTGACGGCGACGAGCGCCGTACGTACCGCGATCGGGATGATCGCGGGCCCCGTCGTGAAGGCGGGTACCAGGACCGGGGTCCGCGCCGTGAGGGCGGCTACCGAGACAACCGCGCCCCCCGGCGCGATGGTGATGACCGCGGACCTCGCGGTGACGATCGTCGTCCCTATCGGGACAGGGATGATCGTGGTCCTCGTCGTGAGGGTGGCTATGGTGACCGTCGTGAAGGCGGTTACGGTCCCCGTCGCGAGGGCGGGGGCTTCCAGGATCGTGGGCCGCGTCGTGAGGGTGGTTTCCAGGACCGGGGTCCGCGCCGAGAGGGCGGGTTCCGCGATGATCGCGGGCCGCGTGGTGCCGGCGGTGGGCGTGATGATCGTGGGCCGCGTCGTGAGGGTGGCTTCCGTGACAGCGGTCCCCGTCGCGAGGGCGGCGGTTACCAGGATCGCGGACCCCGTCGTGAGGGCGGCTTCCAGGACAGAGGCCCCCGTCGCGAAGGTGGGTTCCGCGATGATCGCGGGCCACGCCGCGAAGGCGGCTACCGTGACGACCGTGGGGACCGGGGCTCACGCGGAGGAGGCGGCGGTTACGGCGCCCGTCGTGAGGGTGGTTTCCAGGACCGCGGGCCGCGTCGAGAGGGCGGTTACCAGGACCGGGGCCCGCGCCGCGAAGGCGACGATCGTCGTCCCTATCGGGACAGGGATGATCGTGGTCCTCGTCGTGAGGGTGGCTATGGTGACCGTCGTGAAGGCGGTTACGGTCCCCGTCGCGAGGGCGGGGGCTTCCAGGATCGTGGGCCGCGTCGTGAGGGTGGTTTCCAGGACCGGGGTCCGCGCCGAGAGGGCGGGTTCCGCGATGATCGCGGGCCGCGTGGTGCCGGCGGTGGGCGTGATGATCGTGGGCCGCGTCGTGAGGGTGGCTTCCGTGACAGCGGTCCCCGTCGCGAGGGCGGCGGTTACCAGGATCGCGGACCCCGTCGTGAGGGCGGCTTCCAGGACAGAGGCCCCCGTCGCGAAGGTGGGTTCCGTGACGATCGCGGGCCGCGCCGCGAAAGTGGGTACGGCGGACGCCGTGAGGGTTACTCCGACAGGCGTGAGGGCGGCTACCGCGACCGTCGTGAAGGCGGTTACGGCGGTGGCCGGGAAAGGGACCAGCGCGACTCCAGGCCGTTCTCGAGGGACGACCGCGAGGAGCGTTCCGGTACGCGGGCCAGGTACGGCCGGCCGGAGCGGGAGGGCGAGGCCGCTCCGCAGCGCGAGAAGCTGCCCGAGATGGCTCCCGACATCACCGTCGACGAGCTCGACAAGGAAGTTCTCGAGGAGCTGCGTTCCCTGCCCGGCGACCTGGCCGACCTCGTCGGCCGGCATCTGGTCGCCGCGGAGCGGGCGCTCGAAGAGGACGATCCCGATCAGGCGCACGAGCACACCAAGGTGGCGCGCAGGTTCGCGGCCCGCATCGGTGTCGTACGGGAGGCCGCGGGCATCGTCGCCTACCGGGCCGGGCACTTCTCGGAGGCGCTGAGCGACCTGCGGGCGGCCAGGCGGATGACGGGTTCGGAGGCGTACCTGCCGGTCATGGCCGACTGCGAGCGCGGTCTCGGCCGTCCCGAGCGGGCCATCGACCTCGTACGTTCGCCCGAGGCGGAGCGTCTCGACAGAGACGGGCGCATCGAGCTGACCATCGTCGAGTCCGGCGCCCGCCGCGACCTCGGCCAGCACGACGCCGCCGTGATCACCCTGCAGCGCCTCCCCGAGCTGCGCGACCCGCAGCCCAAGCCGTGGTCGGCGCGGCTGGCCTTCGCGTACGCGGACGCGCTGGCCGACGCCGGGCACCAGGAGGCGGCCACCGAGTGGTTCGGCCGGGCGATGGCGTTCGACGAGGACGGCGAGACGGACGCGGCCGAGCGGTACGCGGAGCTGACCGGCGCCGTGATCGAGGACGTCGAGGAGGACTACGACGAGGAGGCCGGGCTCGACGGCGCGGCTGACGACGAGGACTTCGACGGGGACGAGCTCGACGAGGACTTCGACGGAGACGATGTCTCTGAGATCTCGGCCGAGGAGGATGAGGACGACGACGATGACGCCGCCCTCGCCGAGGCCGGCGACCTTCTGGAGTCTGACGACGTTCAGGACGAAGCACCGGAGCGGGACGAATCCGTCGTCGTACCGGCGGACTCGGACGAATCCGTGTCCGAGGCCGATCCTGTCGAGTCCCGGACTCAGTCGGTCGAGGACGAGGTCGCTGTCGTTGAGGGCGAATCCACTGCTGCCGAGGCCGGTTCCGATGCGCGTCAGGCTGAAGGAGAGCCTGAGGTGGCGGATGCCGTACCCGAAGGCTCTGCGGAGGCCGTTGACCAGGAGGCGGAGGCCGACTCTGCTCGCGGTCCGCAGCCTGAGGCTGAGACGGCCAAGCGGGACGGGGCGGAGGAGGCGGCTGGGCAGGCCGAGCCGCCTGGGATCACGCCGGCGTTCATCGAGCCGAACTTCGGCGACGTGCTCGACGACGCCAACGAGACGCCCACGGACAAGCCCAAGAACGACTGACTCACACTCCGCGCCGCCTCCCCTGCACCATCGGGGGGAGGCGGTGCTGATGTGTGGGGCTTCGTCCGTCTGTCTCCGCTCGGCGGTGATGATCGTCGGGATGGTACAAATCCGTGGGCGGCAGGATCATCCGGTGGAACGGAACTGTTGCGGCGGTGCGGGTGAGACGAAGCCCGCGGCAGGCTCGCGATGCGCGGCTCGAAGTCGGCCGCGTCCGAGATGACGAAGTGGGCGACCTGGACGCTCGTCCCGGCGATGTTGCCGGCGGGCCGAACCCCGCACAGGCCGCCACAAACAGCGCAGGCGCCCACAACCGCATTGGCGCGCACGAGCGAACGGACCCCAGCAACCGCACGCGCATACGCATCGCACGGGGGCACAAGTACCGGGAGCATCCGCCCACCGGCGCGCTGAACACTGGCTCGCAGAGAACACCCCACCGGAATGACCCGCCGCTTGGGCCAGCGTCTCAGATGGAGGCGTCGGGAACCGTGGGGGCACGCTGACGCAATCGGCTTACGGCGGTGGCGTGGCTGTCGTCGGCCGGGCGTGGGGGGTGAGGGTTACGTCCCGTCGAGTGGTGTAGATCGGGACGGCACACCGATGTGATCGCATCACACGAATCGCGGCGGGGACCGTGATGTGCGGTGCGGGCGGACGTGATCGGCCTTCCGCGATGGAGTGGCTGTCGGCAGGGCGGGGCGAGACTGCGAGGGCACGCCCATGCGATCAAGCCGTGACGGTGGCGTGGTGTGACGGCAGCCTGGCGCGACCGACTTCACGGCGGCCGCGTGACGTCGATCCGACGTGACGAGATCGCCACGACACACTGACGCCATGAGACTTACGGCAGCGGTCGAGGCATGACACCAGGCTGCTGGCACGATCGAGGCGCACGGGCGGTGGCTTGGCCGCAAGCCGGGGGTGACGGGATCCACACCCACACCTGCGGCGAGATGGGATCCCTACGGTCGTGATGTCGTTGGGCGTTCGCGTCTCGGAGGGAAGCTCATGGAGGGACGCGGGGGCTCATGGTGAGATGCCAGGGTTCACGGTGAGACGTCGGGGTTCACGGTGACACGCGGTCGAGCCAGTGCATGATCCCCGCGACGTTCGACCCGGCGCCGTTCAACAGCTCGAACTGCTCCGCCGTAGCCTCGTCGGCGGTCAGCGCGCTGTACCGTTCCTTGGTGCGGTCTCTGACCATGGCGACGGCGTGGTCCAGGTCCATGCCCTCCGACCGGGCCTGCTGCGTGAGGTCCACCCAAACCCGGAGCTCTTCCGCAGACCGTTCAAGCGTCTCCTCAACCGCCTCGACCGGCCCGTAATGGCTGAACAGTAACCTCTGCGGCCCAAGCGCTTCGAACAGGGCGATCGAGTCGAGTGCGGTCTTCAGGTCGAAGTCCGGAGGAGGGGTCGCGGGGCGCAGGTCGCCGGTTTCGGGCAGGTAGACGCCGGCCGCGTCTCCGACGTACAGGTCGCCGGTGGCGGAGTCGACGAGGCCGACGTGGTGTTTGGCGTGGCCGGGGGCGTAGTGGCTGCTCAGCGTACGCCCGTTGCCCAGGTCGATGGCGCCGGTGTCGCCGAGGGCGAGGATGCGTTCGGCTTCGGTGGGGGCCAGCTCGCCGAAGAGGGTGTCGAGTTTGTCGCCCCAGACCATGCGGGCGCTGGCCATGAGCCGCGACGGCTCGGCGAGGTGGCGGGCGCCCTTCTCGTGTACGACGACTTGCGCGGACGGGAAGGATCTGGCGATGTCGCCCACCCCGCCGGCGTGGTCGAGGTGGATGTGGGTCACGACGACCGTGGCCAGGTCGCCGGGGCCGACGCCCAGCGAGGCGATCGCGTCGCGCACCACGGGGGCCGAGGTCGAGGTGCCCGTCTCCACCAGGCACGGCCGGTCGCTCAGGATGAGATAGCCAGCCGTGATGCCCGCATATCCGGCCATTCTGGTGTCGATCTCATAGACGTCGCCGCCAAGCGCGGTGATGTTGTCCACAGGCACTCCTGATCGTCCAGCCGTTATCCCCAGAACGGCGTTCGAGCCGATCCGGCGTCCCCCTCATCGTAGAGAGTGATCCTCACCAGAGCACCGATAGGAGGACGACCGTGGATCGAAACGAAGTCTTGCTGGTGGGGAGACTGTCAGCGCCGGTCGAGGATCACCCGTTGCCGAGCGGCGACACCGTGTCGAAGTGGCGCATCATCGTGCGCCGCCGCCGGCACAGACGCGGCGCCGCCCTGACGGACAGCGTCCCGTGCGTCACGTTCAACCCGGAGACCGCCGCCGTGGTCCGCGCACTCAAACCCCGCGACTACATCGAGGTGACGGGGTCGTTCCGCTGCCGCGTCTTCGGGCCGTCGGCCGCCAAGATCTGGCGCTACGAAGTGGAGGTGAGCTCCGCCAGACCCTACGAAGCGGAGCTCGCGGAGCCCGCCGACCCGGTCGGCGACGGCGGCGCGGGCACTCTCGCCGTCCTGATCCCCAGACAGATCCCCTACCTGGCGCCGGCCGTCTGACCGGAGCCTGCCGGCCGACCGGGCACGCACTTCGCCGGCGCCCGGCACTCAGTCGATCGCGAACGTGCGCAGGACCAGGCCGGTCCTCGGTTTGGGGCCGAAGGAGGTGGACTTGCGGGGCACTCGTTCGCCGCCGGCGGCCACCGCCAGCACGTCCTCGATCGCGAGCGGTCTGAGGATCACCGCGGTTCCGCCCGTACGTACGGCGAGCCGGGCCGCGGCCTCGGTGTCGTGGTGGACGATGCGCACGGTCCGCTCGTCGTCACGCATGCCCCACACCACGGGCAGCACGAACTCGGTGAGGATGGAGGTGTTGAGCGAGTTCCACCGATCGGAGTGATCGGGCGGCATGGCGCGGGCCAGCCGCACCGGATCCGGATCGGTGAGCAGCCGCGCGCCTCCTTCGCCGGCCAGCAGGAAGGCGGGCTCCGGCACAGTGTCCAGCGCGGCCAGGCCGCTCGCCAGGTCGTCGTAGTACCGCACCTGCCAGAAGCCTCGCGCCCTCTCGGTGGCCTCGCTGAGGGGGAGGCCGGGGATCACGCGGTGGATGGCCTTGAGGTCGGGCGGGTAGGCGGTGCTGTCCACGAGCAGAGCCAGCCCGAAGTCCCACGGCCCGGTCCCGCCCGTGCTGGCACGACCTGTGCTGGACTCACTCGTGGTGGGCTCGCCCGTGGTGGGGGCACCTGTGGTGGGGCTGCCCGTGTTGGTACGGCCGGCGTCGGCACGGCGCTCGTGGGGGTGCCTGGCGTCGCGGCGGCTTGCGCTGATGCCGGGCTCGTGGACGGTGGCGTGTTCCTGGCGTTGCAGGACGCGGTACGTGGCGTAGCGATGGTGGCCGTCGGCGATCAGGGCCTGGCGATGATGGAGGTCGGCGTTGATCGCGGCGATCTCCGCCGGGTCCGTGATGGCCCAGAGGCGGTGGGTCAGGCCGTCTTCGGTATGGGCGGTCACCAGCGGACGTCGCTTGGCGGCCACCTCGTCCACCAGGGCCGTGGCGGTGCCGTTGTCGCCCTCGTACAGCAGGAAGATGGGCTCGAGGTTGGCCTGGGTGGTGCTCATGAGGGCGAGGCGGTCCGCGACGGGTCCTGGCATGACGTCCTCGTGCGGCAGGATGATGCCCTGCGCGGGGTCGGTCAGGCCGACGTCTCCGATCAGGCCGCGTTGCAGGACGTCAGGGCCGCTCTGCTCGTAGACGTACAGCGCCGGCACCTCGTCCGGGACGAGCACGCCTTCCGCCAGCCACGCCTTGAGCGTTCTCCCGGCCTCGGCGTAGCGAGCTTCGAGCGAGACATCGCTGGTCGGAGAGGCCGTGGCTGGCTGGAAGTGGGGTGAGGCTCCGGGCGCTGGAGGTTGGTGGGCGGGGGACGGCGAGTAGCCGGTGCTTGGTGAAGCTGTGGCCGGGTGGCTACGAGGCGGCGTGCCTGGTTTTGTGGCGTAGTCGGTGGCGGGTGGGTGGCCGGTGGTTGAGGAGGTCACGTCCGGGCGGAAGGCGTGCGGGGCGGGCGGTTCCGGGGCGTGGTGGGATGTGGACGAGGAGTCACCGGGGGTGGAGCAGGGAAGGATGAGGCGTACGACGTTGTTCGGGTGAGAGTCCAGGAGGGCCTCGACGTCGGCGTCGGAGATCAGGTCGTACGGCGGGGAGGTCACCTTGGCGGGATCTTCGACAGCGAAACGCACGCCCCGGAAGGGCCGTAGCACCAGGCCGTCCGGCACCGGCAGTTCAGGAGTCCCCATACCGGGCATGCTGCCATAAGTGCTTAAACCTTCCGGAAGTCGCCCCATGGTCGCAGTCGTGCCCGTTCCGCGTCAGGGCGGAGCGGGGGAAGCCGTACAGCGATGAAGGAGTCCCCACACATGACCCACGAGGGAAACGTTCATGATGAGAACCCCGGTGCTCCCCTGGGTGGTGTTTATGACTGGTATCAGCGTGGCGTCCGCTTGCTGAAGGAAGGGAGTCCGGCGGCTGCCGCGGCACTGCTCGAACGGGCCGCCGCCGCGGAGCCCGAATCGCGCAGCATTCTTGAGGCGCTGGCCCGGGCGCAGTTCAACTCCCGGCAGTATGCCGAGGCGGCGGCCAGCTTCCGGCAGATCGTGGATGCGAATCCGGCTGAGGATTACGCCTATTTCGGGCTTGGGCTGGCGTTGTGGCGGACGGGGGATGTGGAAGGGGCGCAGGAGCCGCTGGCGATCGCGGTGGCCATGCGACCGGATGAGCGGCATTATGTGTCGGCTTTGAAGAGTGTGCGGGCGACGTTGCGGGCACGGCGGGAGATGTGATCGCGGGGCCGCCATCCGCCCCGCCTTTCGTCCCGGCGTGCTGATCCAAATTCGTCGCTCAGGTTGGTTGCTGCAGGTCTGTCCAGGTTCCCGGATGCTCGTTGAGTGACTTCTCGACTGGTTTGGTTCAGTTCCCGGGTGATCGTTGCGCGGCGCTCGGGGTGGGTGCATGGGTTGGCCCGTTGGCCGTGCCTCAGTAGTTTGCGCTGGTGATCTTTCAGATGGGCTCCTCGCGCTTGTGGCCTTCTGTTCAGGTTGGTCCTTCGTCTGGGTTGTTCTTTCGGTACGAGCGCTCTCCTCGTTCGGGGCGTTCTGCTCCCGCCGCTCTTTCGGCCGGGCCGGCCTGTACGTCCGGGCTTGGCGTTGGCGTCCGGGGTGGGTCTGCAGGGCAGGCGGGGGTTTGCACGGGCCTCTGCTGGCGCGGTGTCAGGTGGTGTGGCGGTCGGCGTTGGCGGTTATGGCGGCTTGGCAATACGCGGCCAGGCCGGGAGCGGTGGCGTCTATGGAAGCGGTGAAGCGGGGGTCGGTGACGTACAGGTCGCCGAGCCCGCGGTGGATCTCGTACGTGCAGTCGTAGCACCAGCGAGAGATGTGGGCCCGATGTTCCTCCGCCAGGGCCATGGCGAGCTCGCCGTCCGCCGGCGCGCCCGAGCGCATCGCGTCCGCCATGCGCGAACTGAGGTCGCCCGCCTCCGCCATGAAACGCTGCCAGTCCTGCTTCGTGTACGCCGACGAGCGCCGCATGGCGTCCGTCCAGGCCTGGGTGCCACCCCAGCGCTGCTCGGCCTCGGCCGCGTGCTCGTCGGGGCCGAAGCCGCCGAACAGCTCCGCGCGTTCCTCCGGGGTCAGGTCGAGTGGTGCGGACATGGTCATCCCTTCCTCAGGCGAATATGGGGAGGACGCTAAAGTCTCACGCAGCGTGAGAGTCAAACGGGAAGAGGCCCTGTGCTGATCGACGGCTATGACACCCTGCTGCTCGACCTCGACGGCGTGGTCTATCTCGGCAGCCACGCGGTGCCCGGGGCGCCGGAGGCGCTGGAGGAGGCGCGACGGCGCGGCGCGCGGCTGGCGTACGTGACCAACAACGCCTCCCGTACCCCGTCCGCCATTGCCGCGCACCTGCGCGAGCTGGGCGCGCCCGCCGCGGCCGGCGACGTGGTGACCTCGGCGCAGGCCGCGGCCCGCCGCGGTGCCGCGGGGGGTGGCCCCCGCGGGGCCGGG
>NZ_BAAAMU010000179.1:0-8126 GCF_039529435.1 Nonomuraea maheshkhaliensis | reverse complement strand
GACCCCCGCCCGGCTGATCGCCGAGCGGGTTCCGCCGGGCGCGAACGTGCTCGTGGTCGGCGGCTCCGGACTGCGCCTGGCGGTGCGCGATCAGGGGCTGCGGCCGGTCTCGACGGCCGCCGAGTCGCCGGCCGCCGTGGTGCAGGGGATCGCCCCGGGGCTGTCGTACGGGCTGCTGTCGGAAGGCGCGCTGGCGGTGCGGCACGGGGCGCTGTTCGTGGCGTCGAACGGCGACAGCACGATGCCGACCCGGCGCGGTGAGCTGCCGGGGAACGGCGCGATGGTACGGGTGATCGCCGCCGCCACCGGCGTCGAGCCCGTCTACGCGGGCAAGCCCGAACCGCCGCTGCACCGGGAGTCGATGATCCGTACGGGGGCGCGCAGGCCGCTCGTCGTCGGGGACCGGCTCGACACCGACATCGAAGGGGCGACCAACGCCGGGGTGGAGAGCCTGCTGGTGCTGACCGGGGTCGCCACGCCCGCGGACGCGCTGACGGCTGAGCCCAGGCACCGGCCCACGTACATCGGCGAGGACCTGGGGGCGTTGCTGCGGCCGTATCCGGAGGTGCGTGACGGCGCCTGCGGAGGATGGCGGGCGCGGTGGCGGGACGGGGTGCTGTTCCTGGAGGGGGAGGGCAGCAGGATCGACGGGCTGAGGGCCGCCTGCGACGCCGCCTGGGCGGCGGCCGGGGATGGGCGGGCGGAGGAGGATGCGGTCAAACCGGTGCTCGACCGCATCGGCTGAGAGACCCTTCCTGACCGCTCCACGCGGATGGCCGGCCAGTGCTGGGGATGGTTAGTGCTCCTGCGTGTGCGCCCTCGGTGCTCGCCGCCTGCGCCTCCTTGTGGTGCCAGGGCCTGTGGCCTGGTGATCCTGGGGGTTTGCGCGGGCGGCTGGGGGTGGCGTTCAGAGGAGTCTGCGGAGGCGGAGAAGGTCGCCGAAGCTGGCGTCGATCTTCACCCGTCCTCCGAGCAGCGCTCTGGCCAGGTCCAATTCCCCGTCGACCAGCGCGATCAAATCGTCGCTCACGATCGTGAGCTTGACGTCGGCGGCCTTGCCGTCCGCGGGCGGTTGCTCGGTGAACGGGTCCAGCCCCCCGTGGTGCAGCCGCCCGTAGAAGATCACGTCGAGGTCGGACACCCGGCAGCTGACCGTGCGCTCGACCACGTGCTTGGCCCGGTCCGCCTCGTCGATCTCGTCGAACTGGGCCACGAGCTTGGTCAGTGCCGCTCGGCAGTCCTCGACGCTTGCCATGATGCGTATCCTTTCTTCCCTTTGCGGACGGTAGCGTTCCACATCAGTAGCACCCCCGTATGGGCTTCAACGTGTGACACGCCTGCCAAGGTCCCGGCACCTCCCGGGAGGCGTTACGGTCGAGTCATGAGTGAGCTGCCGGAGGAGACCGGCGACGAGCGGGTCGATGCCATCGTGGCGCGCCTCGGCGGGCTGGGCGAGCTGCCCGTGAGTGAGCACGTCGCGCTCTTCGACGAGGCGTTCTCGGGGCTGGAGAGCACGCTCGCGGCCGTGGACGAGCCGACGGCGGGCCGGCCCTCGCCGGACGGACGACCCGCGCCGGGCGGACCGATGCCGGGCGGACCGATGCCGGGCGGACCGATGCTGCCGGGCGGACCCACCCCAGGCGGACCGACGTCGGCCGGGCCGGCTCCAGGCGCGCCGGTGCAGGGTGGGCCGCGGCCGGGTGGGTGGTCGGCGGGCGAGCGGGCCGTGGGACGCCCGTGAGCCGCAGGATCCGGCTCGACAGCGAGCTCGTGCGCCGCGGCATGGCCAGATCGCGCGAACAGGCCGTCCAGCTCATCGAGGCCGGCCGGGTCAGCGTCGGCGGTCAGCGGGCCCAGAAGGCCGCCACCCAGGTCGACACCGCCTCCGCCATCGTCGTGGCCACCTCGGACGACGGGCCCGACTACGTTTCGCGAGGAGCGCACAAGCTGCTCGGCGCGCTGGACACGTTCGAGAACCTGAAGGTGGAGGGCCGCCGCTGCCTCGACGCGGGCGCCTCCACCGGCGGGTTCACCGACGTGCTGCTGCGCCGCGGCGCCGCCCACGTGCTGGCGGTGGACGTCGGCTACGGGCAACTGGCCTGGTCGTTGCGCAACGACGAGCGGGTGACCGTCATGGAGCGGGTCAACGTACGCGACCTCACCCCCGAGATGGTCGGCGAGGAGCCGCCCACGCTGGTGGTGGGCGACCTGTCGTTCATCTCGCTGCGGCTCGTGCTGCCCGCGCTGGCGGCGGTGGCCGCGCCCGCGGCGGATTTCGTGATGCTGGTGAAGCCTCAGTTCGAGGTGGGCAAGGATCTGGTCGGGGCGGGCGGGGTCGTGCGCGATCCCGCGCTGCGGGCGCGTTCGGTCCGCGACGCCGCGGCCAAGGCGACGGAGCTGGGGCTGAGTGTGCGCGGCGTGACCGCCAGCCCGCTGCCCGGACCGTCGGGAAATGTGGAATATCTGCTCTGGCTCGGCAAGGGGGCAGGCGAGCCGCAGGTCGCCGACCTCGACGCCGAGATCGAGCGGGCCGTCGCGGAAGGGCCGCAATGAAACGGACTGTGCTGGTCGCCGTGCACACCGGGCGCGGCGCCGCCATCGACAGCGCCCGGCTGGTGATCAACCGGCTGGTCGACGCGGGCATCAACGTCAAGGTGCTGGACGCCGAGGCCGGCGAGATCGGCTGCGGCGTGGCCGAGGCGGTGCCCGCCGACCCGGGTGCGGCCAAGGACGCCGAGGTCATGATCGTGCTCGGTGGCGACGGGTCGCTGCTGCGCGCCGCCGAGCTGGCCAGGCCCACCGGCACGCCGCTGCTGGGCGTCAACCTCGGTCACGTCGGGTTCCTGGCCGAGGCCGAGGTCGCCGATCTCGCCGCGGCCGTCGACAGTGTGGTGGCCGGCCGGTACGACGTCGAGGAGCGGATGACCATCGATGTTCTCGCCCGGCAGAACGGCCGCGTGCTGGCCGACACCTGGGCGCTCAACGAGGTCACCGTCGAGAAGCAGGAACGCATGCTGGAGGTCGTCGCGGAGATCGACGGGCGGCCGCTGTCCCGATGGGGCTGCGACGGGGTGATCTGTGCCACTCCGACGGGCTCGACCGCCTACGCCTTCTCCGCGGGCGGCCCCGTCGTCTGGCCGGAGGTCGAGGCACTGCTCATGGTGCCCATCAGCGCGCACGCGCTGTTCGCCAAGCCGCTGGTGGTCTCGCCGCGCTCCACGCTGGCCGTCGAGATCCTGCCCGACACCCCCGGGGGCGTGCTGTGGTGCGACGGGCGGCGCAGGTTCGAGCTGCCGTCCGGGACGCGGATCGAGGTCCGCAGGGGCGCCGAACCCGTTCGGCTGGCGCGGCTGCACGGGGTGGAGAGCACCGGCGCGCCGTTCACCGACAGGCTGGTCGCCAAGTTCGAGCTTCCTGTCCAGGGGTGGCGCGGAAGGGTTCGTCCTTGAGTGAATGGGCGCAGGAGGACGGAAGGGTTCGCCTCTGAGCGAATGGCCTGGCGAGGGCGGAAGGGTTCGTCCCTGAGTGAATGGCCTGAGTGAATGGAAGGCGGAGCGCGTAGGATCACGTGGGCATGATGAAACGCCTCCGGCGGCGTCGGACACGGCAGTGAACGGGAGTGGGCAGTGCGACCAAGGGTCGAGGAGGTCCGCATCCAGGGGCTCGGCGTCATCGACGAGGCCGTGCTCGAGCTTTCGCCTGGCTTCAACGTGGTCACCGGCGAGACGGGTGCGGGCAAGACGATGGTCGTCACCGGGCTCGGCCTGCTGTTCGGCGGCCGGGCCGATCCTTCGCGGGTCCGGCCGGGAGCCGACCGGGCCTCGGTCGAGGGCACGCTCGTCATCGAGCCGGGCGGGCGCGTCGCCCAGCAGGTCGAGGACATCGGTGGCGCGGCCGACGACGGCGAGCTGATCATCTCCCGCACCGTCTCGGCCGAGGGCAGGTCCAGGGCGTGGCTCGGCGGGCGCACGGTGCCCGTGGGCACGCTCACCTACCTCGCCGACGACCTGGTCGCCGTGCACGGGCAGATGGACCAGCAGCGGCTGCTGCAGCCGGCCAGGCAGCGGGCGGCGCTCGACCGCTACGCCGGCGACGAGCTGGTCAAGCCGCTGCGGGCCTACTCCCAGGCCTACAAGCGGCACAAGAAGGTGGGCGCGCAGCTCGAAGAGCTGACCACCAGGGCCAGGGAGCGGGCGCAGGAGGCCGATCTGCTGCGCTTCGGGCTCGAAGAGATCGAGAAGGTCGATCCCAAGCCGGGCGAGGACGTCGAGCTGCGTGGCGAGGAGGAGCGGCTCTCGCACGCCGACGCGCTGCGCAGCGCCGCGACCACCGCTCACACGGCGCTGCTCGGCGACCCGATGGAGGCCGCGGGCGGCCCTCACGACGTGATCTCGCTGCTGGGCGAGGCCCGCGCGGCCGTGGAGGCCGTGCGCGACTTCGACACCCAGCTCGCCGGGGTGGCCGACCGGCTGGCCGAGGCGGGCTACCTGATCTCCGACGTGGCCACCGACCTGGCGGCGTACGCGGAGTCGATCGAGGCCGATCCGGCGCGGCTGGCCGCCGTCCAGGAACGCCGTTCGGTGCTGTCCGGCCTGATCCGCAAATACGCCGAGGACAGCGCGGGAGTGCTGGCGTGGGCGCAGCGATCGTCGGCCCGCCTGGCCGAGCTGGAGGGTGACGACGAGCGCATCGGCGAGCTCACCCGCGAATACGAGGAGCTGACCACCCGGCTCACCGACCTGGCCGACGCGCTCACCGCCGTCCGTCAGGCCGCCGCCGAGCGGTTCGGCCAGGCGGTGACCGACGAGCTGACCGCGCTGGCCATGCCGCACGCCAGGGTCGTGGTCCAGCTCAGCCAGAGCCCGGAGTTCGGCCCCGAGGGCCGCGACGAGGTGGAGCTGCGGATGGCCGCCCATCCGGCCGCGCCGCCGCTGCCGCTCAACAAGGGCGCCTCGGGCGGTGAGCTGAGCCGGGTGATGCTCGCCATCGAAGTGGTGTTCGCCGGCGCCGATCCCGTGCCGACGTTCGTGTTCGACGAGGTCGACGCGGGGGTCGGCGGGAAGGCCGCGGTCGAGATCGGCCGCAGGCTGGCCCGGCTGGCCCGCACCGCGCAGGTGATCGTCGTCACGCACCTGCCGCAGGTCGCGGCCTTCGCCGACCAGCACCTCGTGGTCGAGAAGGCGAGCGACGGCAGCGTCGTGCGCAGCGGCGTCGTCACGCTCAACCACGAGGGCCGGGTGCGCGAGCTGTCCCGGATGCTGGCCGGTCTGGAGGACTCCGAGCTCGGCCGGGCGCACGCGGAAGAACTGCTCGGGCTGGCGGCGGCCGACAGGTGATCCTGGGTGACATAGCGGACACGCCGCGTCATGCGTGGCCTCCGCGCTGTTTCCCTCTGGCAGGATGGTCTTGATGAAGGTTCCGGGAAGCAGGATGCCGGGCCTCCGCGGGAGGAAGGTCGGAGACCTTCCCGGTGTAACGGCAGTGGCGAGAATCGACCGGCGGACCAAGAGGCTGACAAAACGCCTCCAGCCCGGGGAAATAGCGATTATCGACCATGTTGACGTTGACCGGGTCAGCGCGGAGGCTCTCGTCGCGTGCGGTGCTTCGGCCGTGGTCAACGTGGCCAGCGGCATCAGCGGCCGCTATCCCAACCTGGGGCCTCAGATTCTGCTCGACGCCGGGGTGCCGTTCGTCGACAACGCCAACCAGGAGTTGTTCGAACGGGTCAAAGACGGTGATGTCGTACGCGTCTGCGATGGCGTCGTCTACCTCGACGACGACGTGGTCGGCAAGGGCGAGGAGCAGACCCCGGAGGCCGTCGAGTCGGCCATGGCCGAGGCGCGCGCCGGTCTGGCCGTGCAGATCGAGGCGTTCGCCGTCAACACGATGGAATACGTCCGCGGTGAGGGCAAGCTGCTCATCGACGGCGTCGGCGTGCCCGAGATCCGCACGCCCATGGAGGGCAGGCACGTCCTCATCGTGGTGCGCGGATATCACTACAAAGAAGACATCGCCACGCTGCGCCCCTACATCCGCGAATACCGCCCGGTCCTCGTCGGGGTGGACGGCGGCGCCGACGCGCTGCTGGAGGCCGGTTACCTGCCCGACGTGATCGTCGGCGACTTCGACTCGGTCTCCACCAAGGCCCTGACCTGCGGCGCCGAGCTCGTCGTACACGCCTACCGCGACGGCAGGGCGCCCGGTCTCGAACGGGTGCACCAGCTCGGCAGGGAAGCGGTCATCTTCCCCGCCACCGGCACCAGCGAGGACATCGCGATGCTGCTGGCCGACGACAAGGGCGCCGAGCTGATCGTCGCGGTGGGCACCCACGGCACTCTGGAGGAGTTTCTCGACAAGGGCCGCTCCGGCATGGCCAGCACCTTCCTCACCCGGCTGATCATCGGCAGCAAGCTCATCGACGCCAAGGGCGTCAGCAGGCTCTACCGCAGCCGCATCACCACGTCCCAGCTGCTCCTGCTCGTGATCACGGCGCTGATCACCATGGGGGTCGCGCTCTTCCTGTCGCCGCTCGGCCAGACCTGGCTCAACGGGCTGCAGGACGTCTGGAACGCATTCATCTTCTGGTTGGTCGGACTCTTCTCGTGATCGATTTTCGCTACCACCTCGTCTCCATCGTCGCGATCTTCCTGGCGCTCGCGGTCGGGATCGTGCTCGGCACCACGCTGCTGCAGGAGCCGGCGGTCAAGTCCGCCCAGGAGCTGACGGCCCAGCTCACCAAGACGAAGGAGGAGCTGCGGGCCCAGATCGACACGCTGCAGGGCCGCGAGGCGGGCAACGACAGCTTCATCACCTCCGTGACGCCCGACCTGGTGTCGGGCGACCTGGCCGGCCAGCGGGTGCTGCTGATCGAGACGCCGGGCTCCAGCACCGCCGCGCGCGAGTCCGTGCAGCAGGTGCTCGATCAGGCCGGGGCCGAGATCTCCGGCCGGGTCACGCTGACCGAGAAGTTCCTCGACCCCAAGGGCAGAGGCGTGCTCGACGGCCTGGTCAACCAGCTCAAGCCGGTCAACATGGTCTTCCCCGCCACCACCACCAGCTGGGACCGCGCCGCCACACTGCTGGCCTCCGCCCTGGTCACCACCGACCAGACCCAAGGCGGCACCCCCAACACCGCCGCCGCCGACGTCGTCAGCACGTTCGAGACCGGTGGCCTGCTCAGCACCGAGGGCGAGGTGACCAAGCGGGCCACGCTCGCGGTCATGTTCGCGCCGGAGAAGGCGTACGAGGGGGAGAGTGCCGAGGCCCAGGCGGGCGCGCTCGTCTCCGTCGCCGACGGCTTCGACGTCGGCGGCATGGGCACGGTGCTGGCCGGGATGGCCGCCACCACGGCCCTGCCCGGCGACGCGATCAGCGCCGTACGCGACGAGGGCGAGGTCTCCAAGCGCGTGTCCACCGTCGACACCGTCGACATGCCCCTCGGGCGCGTCGTGGTCGTCTATTCTCTCCGCGAACAACTGGCCGGGCGCGCCGGCCAGTACGGCGTGGGCAGGGGAGCCTCGGCCGCCATGCCTGTGGAGACGTCCGCCACCCCGTCCCCCACCGCAACGTCAGGGAGCTGACATGCCAGCCAGCCGGGCCCGTGGCCTGCTGTACGCCCTCGCCGGTGCCGCGATCGGCGCCGCCGCGGCGCGGGCCGCCTACGCGGCGTTCACCCGCAACCGCCCCGCCGACCTGAGCGGCCACTGGACCAGGAAGAACCACCGCGGCGAGCCCATCACGCTGCTCGAAGGCCCCGCGTTCGTGGCCGGCTCCACTGCCGCCGCCGCGCTCGCGCCCGGCCTGACCCCGCGCGTACGCGCCGCCGCGCTGCTGGCCGGAGCCGGCAGCGGCGCGCTCGGCGCCTACGACGACCTCTACGGCACCACCTCCTCCAAGGGCTTCAAAGGCCACCTCAGCGCGCTGAGCCGCGGCGAGGTCACCAGCGGAGCCGTCAAGATCCTCGGAATCGGCGCCACCGGCCTCGGGGCCGCCGCCCTCGTCTCGCAGGGCGCCGCCGACACCCTGGTCAACGGCCCCACCATCGCCGACACCGCCAACCTGGCCAACCTCTTCGACCTGCGCCCCGGCCGCGCCATCAAGGTGGGCCTGCCGACCGGCGGCCCGCT
>NZ_BAAAMU010000178.1:0-18412 GCF_039529435.1 Nonomuraea maheshkhaliensis | reverse complement strand
GGGGGGGGCGCTGTGGGTGGGGGCGGGGCCCGGCGCGTGGCCCGGCGGGGGGCCGGGGAGCTGGCCGGTGCGGTCGGGAGGGGTCAGGGGGCCGAACTCCGACGGGTTCCACGCGCTGGTCAGATGCTTGGTCGCGGCGAGCTGGGCGGCCGGCTCGTCGGCGGCACCCACCAGTTCGAGCAGCAACTGCTTGGCCGCGGGCCGGCGCGCCGGGTCGGGGTGGATGGCCGCGGCGACCAGCCGGTCGAGCCGCGCGGGCAGCCCCCGCAGGTCCGGTGGCGCCTGCCGGGCCCTGGCCGCCATCACGTACGCGTCGCCCTCGCCGAACGGATGCCCGCCCAGCCCCGCGTACGCGATCAGCGACCCCCACGCGAAGACGTCGCCCGCCGGGCTGGTGCGTCCTTCGAAGACCTGCTCGGGAGCGATCCAGCCGGGCGTGCCCATGACCATGCCGGCGTTGGTGTGGCGGGAGTTGACGTGGGTCGAGCGGGCCAGCCCGAAGTCGATCACCCGGGGCCCGGCCAGCGTCAGCATCACGTTGGCCGGCTTGAGGTCGCGGTGCACGAGCCCGGCCGCGTGGATCGCGGTCAGCGCGGCGGCCACGCCGACGGCCGCGGCGTGCAGCACGGACGGCGACAGGGCGCCGTGCTCGATGAGGTGGTCTTCGAGCGAGATGCCGTCGATGTACTCGGTGACGAGGTAGAGGACGCCGCGGTCCTCGCCGTGGTCGAGCACGCGGGCGGTGCAGAACGAGGCCACCTTGCGCGCGTTGGACACCTCTTCGTGGAAGCGCGCCCGGTAGACGGGGTCGGCGGTGTAGTCGCGCCGGATGGCCTTGAGCGCCACCCGCGGGCCGTCGGCCGTCTTGGCGAGGTAGACCACACCCATGCCGCCGGAGCCGAGGCGGCTGATCAGCTCATAGGGGCCGATCGCCGGCGGATCTTCCGGCTGCAGAGGAGTGCCTCCCGAGCGCCCCAACGTCGCCGTCCTCTCGCCGTCGTCATCCCGTCGCAAACCGAACCGTTCCTCCCGCCGGTTCGTCCCTGTGACAACCCGAACCGTTCCGCCGCCCGGCATCCCGTTTGTACCCCAGACTCTAACGGAGGAAGAGGCCACCCGGTGGCCACTAGCCCTGAGCAGGGTCGCGTCGCAGCGGGCGCATCGAGACGCGCAGCCGCGTGAGGTCGATCGCGTGGGGGAGCGGGCGGTGCGGCGACAGCAGCCGCCCGATCGGCTTGGGGCGGGAGGTGCGCAGGATCCCGCCGAGGAAGGCCGTGCCGACGGCGAGCATCAGGCGCAGCCCGTCGCAGCCGGACATGGCCCACCACTCGTCCGCGGCGGTGCCGTCGATCCAGATCTCGGGCGCGAACGTGTTCGCGTACGGCAGGCGCGGGCTGCGCTGGTGGGCCGCGACCGGGACGAGCACGGTGGTGCCCGTCGGCAGGGTGGTGCCGTACCAGTCGGTCTCGGTCGTGGTGACCCGCGACAGCACCGGCACGGGCGGCCACAGGCGCAGCCCCTCGCGCAGGCAGGCGCGCAGGTGGTCGTGGTCGGCGCGGGCGGCCTTGCGGTGGGCCGGATGGGCGGCGAGCAGCGCCAGGGTCTGCGTCAGGCCGGGCGCGGTCGAGCCCAGCCCCATCAGCCAGTACGCGGCCTGCATGAGCCCGCGCGACTCGTTCTCCGGCGTCTCGGCGATCAGCCCGGCCAGGCTGCCGGGCTCGGCTCGGCGCAGGTGGTCGATGACGCGGGTGTCGTACCGGCCGGAGAGGATCTCCTGGCGCCGCCTGGCCCGCCACCGGCCGGCCCGCGTGAGGTCCTCCAGCAGCCGGGTCAGCTCCTCGTCCCTGGCCGCGCCGTCGCCGTACACGCAGCGCCTGGCCACGCGCCGCCAGCAGGCGTCGAGGCGGGCGTGGTCCACCACGCCACCGCTCAGCTCGGCCGCCTCCTGCGCGGCGATCTCGATGAAGCGCGGGCGCAGCACGTCGATGGGCAGCTCGAAGGCGTGCTGCTCCAGCACGGGGGTGTAGGCGGGGTCGTCGCGGGCCAGCACCCGCAGCACGTCCCGCTTGGACATGATGAGCAGGACCCGGCCGCGCAGGCCGCGCACCAGCACGGGCCGGCCTCCGTAGCGGGACTCCAGCGCGGCCAGCAACGCGCGGCAGTGCAGCGGGTCGCGGCCGTGGGTCAGGTGCGCCGAGCCGGGCGGTACGAGCGTCGCGGCCAGGCGCAGGCTCTCCAGCACCGTGGCCTTGGGCAGCCCCCTAGGCACGGGTGACCTCCCGCGATCCGGCCCGCGCCCGCGCATCCTGGGCTCTGCGGGCCAGGACCCGGCGGGACTCGAGCGCCTTCTCGGTGGCCGGGGCGAGGGGGACGTTCATATGCCGATGTGATCGTCCCGGGCCCGCGTCCGCAATCGAGGGTTTCGGTCAGTGGAACACTTCCGGCCTCAAGATCTGCCGCCGTTCCGGTAGCAGGAACGCGCCTCCCGCCGCGGAAGGCGGCGCAGGGGAAGGGGCCGGGTGCCGAGGAAGGGGGCTCCTCTGAACGGGATCACGCGTCCAGGAAGGCGGCTCGTCGGAACGGGGTCACGCGCCGAGGAAGGCGGCGGAGATGGCCTGGGCCGCGCCGCGTACGGAGATGCCCAGCTTGGCCAGCGGCGCCGCGTGGGCCGGCGCCGCCACGCCCACCGCCATGCGGATGCGCCCGCAGGGGCCGAACACCGGCGCGGCCACGCAGGCCACGCCCTCGGTGAACTCCTCCTGGCTGTAGGCGACGCCGTGCCTGCGGACCTGGGCCAGCTCGCGTTCGAGCCCGGCCAGGGTGGTGATCGTGCGGCGGGTCATCCGCTCGAACGAGCCGCGCGCCAGCACCTCCCTGCGCAGCCTCGGGTCGTAGGCCAGCAGCGCCTTGCCGGTCGCCGTGCAGTGCAGCGGCGCCCGGTCGGAGCAGTCGGAGCGCGAGCGCACCCGGTCGTGGCCGTAGAGGCGCTCGACGTAGCGGGCCTCCAGGCCCCAGGGGACGGCCAGGTTGACCGTCTGCCGGGTGGTCTCGTAGAGGTAGAGCAGGTAGGGGAGCACCACCGTGCGGGTGCCGGGGACACGGGCGCGCGTGATGCCCGCCATCGACTCCAGCAGCTCACCCGGCAGGTACGCGTTGCCCACCCGCCGCGCCAGCTCCCGCGAGCACAGCACGCCCAGGATGCGGTGGGCCGTCGACTTGGGCAGGCCGGTGCTCCGGCACAGCTGCGACAGCGTGACCGGCCGCGAGGCCGCGGTGAGCGCGAGCAGGAGGTCGATCCCCCGCTCCAGGCTGCCCGGCTGGGACCGGCCCTGGTCCGCGGCGGGGCGTACGTCCGTCACCTGAAGTGCTTGACCGGCCGTTTCCGTCGGCATCGACATCCTCTCGGTCGCCGAGGAGCGGCAGGGAGCTTCCCGGGGCTGCGTTTTACCTTGCATGACGTACCCGGACCGTCACGCGCTGATACCACCGCTCAGCGAAGTGCGATGACCTCCGCGTACACGGAGATCGCCACCTCCCCTGGCGTTCTGGCCCCGATGTCCAGTCCGGCGGGAACGTGCACCCGCTCGCCTCCCTCCACCCGCGCCAGCACCGCCGCGCCGCGCCTGCGGCTGGCGATCAGCCCGACGTACGGCACGCCGCGCGCCAGCGCCTCGCGCAGCACCGGCTCCTCGCCCACGCCGTGCGAGGCGACCAGCACGGCCGAGGTGTCGGCGGCGATCGGCCCGGCGGTGAACCCGGCGGTGAACTCGGCGGTGAACTCGGCGGTGAACTCGGTGGCGGGGGTGGACTCGACGGTGTAGCCGAGCGCCGCGCCGACCGCGACGAGAGCCCGCGCGATGGGTCCTTCGCCGTGCACCCGCACCAGTACGGGCGGGAGCACGGCCTCCAGGAAGATCTCCAGCGTGCCGCCGGACAGGCACGGCTGGCCCACCGCGACCAGGCCCTCCTCCTCGTGCGGCGCCTCGGCCTCTGGCGTGATGCGCAGCAGCGTGGAGTCGCCGGTGCGCAGCAGCCGCAGGCCCTGGGCGCGGACGGTGTCGGTGGCGCAGATCCCGCCGACGAACCCCTCGATGGTCCCGTCGGACAGCACCAGCGCGCGGTCTCCCGCCTTCGCGCTCGTCGGCCGCTGCGCCCGCACGACCGTGGCCAGCACGTACGGCTCCCGCCCCGACCGCAACGAGGCCACCCTGGCCTCCAGATCCCGGGCCCGCCCGGCCCCGGCGCCAGAGAAGTGAGCGGCGTGCGGGGCCGGAGGCCCGGCCGCCTCCGGGTCCGGCGCCCGGCCCGGGGGGCGGGGCGCCGGCATGCCCAGGAACTCGCTCACGGCGCCTCCTCCACCGGGCCGCCGCGCGCGCGGGCCCGCCCGCTCATGGGATCGCCAGGTCCGTACGGAAGGGATCGCCGTTGACGACCCGCCACACGTTCGCCGGAGTGAGCGGCATGTCCGCGTGCCGCACCCCGTATGGCCCCAGCGCGTCCACCACGGCGTTGACCACGGCCGCAGGCGACCCGACCGTGGCCGACTCCCCGACGCCCTTGGCCCCGATCGGATGCGTCGGCGAGGGCGTCACGGTCTCGCCCAGCTCCCACGACGGGCACTCCATCGCGGTCGGCAGCAGGTAGTCCATGAACGAGGCGCCCAGGTGGTTGCCGTCCTCGTCGAACGCCATCACCTGCATGAGCGCCATGCCCACGCCGTCGGCGAGACCGCCGTGGATCTGCCCCTCGACGATCATCGGGTTGATCCGCACCCCGCAGTCGTCCACCGCGACGAACCTGCGCACCTTCACCTGCCCCGTGCCGGGGTCGACGTCCACGACGCAGATGTAGGCCCCGAAGGGATAGGTCAGGTTGGGCGGGTTGTAGACGGTGACCGCGTCCAGGTGGCCTTCGACGCCTTCGGGCAGCTCCAGGCTGGAGTGCGCGGCCAGCGCGATCTCGGCCATCGACCGGCCGGCGGACGGGTCGCCCACCACCGACCACTTCCCGTCGGCCCACTCCAGGTCGTCGGGCGACGCCTCCAGCATGGCCGCGGCCACGATCTTGGCGCGGTCGCGTACCTTCCGCGACACCAGGGCCGCGGCGGCGCCGGAGACGGGCGTGGAGCGCGAGCCGTAGGTGCCCAGGCCGAACGGCGTCTGGTCCGTGTCGCCGTGCACGACCTCCACGTCGTCGGCCGGGATGCCCAGCTCCTGCCCCACGATCTGCGCGAACGTGGTCTCGTGCCCCTGTCCCTGCGACTGGCACGACACCCGCAGCACCGCCTTGCCCGTCGGGTGCACGCGCAGCTCGGCGCCGTCGGCCATGCCGAGGCCGAGGATGTCCATGTGCTTGCGCGGGCCCGCCCCGACGGCCTCGGTGAAGAAGCTGACCCCGATGCCCATCAGCTCGCCCCTGGCCCGCTTGTCGGCCTGCTCGGCGCGGAGCTTGTCGTAGCCCGCCATGTCCATGGCCAGGCGCAGCGCCTTGGGGTAGTCGCCCGAGTCGTACTCCCAGCCGGTGGGCGAGGTGTAGGGGAACTGGTCGGGTTTGAGCAGGTTGCGCATGCGCAGCTCGGCCGGGTCCGCGCCGAGCTCGGCGGCCAGCACGTCCACCATGCGCTCGACCAGGTAGACGGCCTCGGTGACGCGGAAGGAGCAGGCGTAGGCGACGCCTCCTGGGGCCTTGTTGGTGTAGACGCCGGTGACCTCGCAGTGGGCGGCCTCGATGTCGTACGAGCCGGAGAAGACGTGGAAGAAGCCGGCCGGGAACTTGGTCGGCTGCGCGGTGCCGTTGAACGCGCCGTGGTCGGCCAGCACCTTCACCCTGATCGCCTGGATGCGGCCGTCGCGGGTCGCGGCGACCTCGCCGCGCATGTGGTAGTCGCGGGCGAAGGCGGTGCTCATGAGGTTCTCGGAGCGGTCCTCCATCCACTTGACCGGCTTGCCGGTGACGATCGAGCCGACGATCGCACAGACATATCCTGGATAAATCCCGACCTTTCCGCCGAACCCGCCCCCGATGTCCGGCGAGATCACCCGGATCTTGTGCTCGGGCAGCCCGGCCACCATCGCGTACAGCGTGCGGTGCGCGTGCGGTGCCTGCGTCGGGCACCAGACCGTGAGCTTGCCGGTGACCTTGTCGAAGTCGGCGAGCGCGCCGCACGTCTCCAGCGGCGCCGGATGCACGCGCGGATAGATCATGTCCTGCGCGACCGTCACCTCCGCCCGCTCGAAGATCGCGTCGGCCCGCGCCCTGTCGCCGGCCTCCCAGTCGAAGATGTGGTTGTCGGTACGCCCTTCCAGATCGTCCCTGATCACCGGGGCGCCGGGGTCGAGGGCGTGCCTGGCGTCGATGACCGCGTCGAGGGGCTCGTACTCGACGTCGATCAGCTCCAGGGCGTCGCGCGCCGAGTAGGCGTCCTCCGCCACCACGAACGCGACCTCCTGCCCCTGGAAGCGCACCTTGTCCGTGGCCAGCACGGCCTGCGTGTCCTGCGACAGCGTGGGCATCCAGGCCAGGTTCAGCCCCGCCAGGGTCTGGCCGGTGATGACCGCCCTGACCTTCGGATGCGCCTCCGCCGCGCTCGTGTCGACGGAGACGATGCGGGCGTGGGCGTGCGGGCTGCGCAGGATGGCGCCGTGCAGCATGCCGGGCAGCCGCACGTCGTCGGTGTAGTTGCCGCGCCCCCTGATGAAGCGCGCGTCCTCCTTGCGGTGCATGGGTCCGTAGCTCATCTGCCCGCCTCCGCCGCCCATCGGATCGACCGCACGATGTTCTCGTAGCCCGTGCACCGGCACAGCTGGCCCGAGATCGCCTCGCGGATCTGCCCCTCGTCCGGGTCCGGGTTCCTGTCCAGCAGCCAGCGCGCGGTCAGCAGCATGCCCGGCGTGCAGAACCCGCACTGCAGTCCGTGGCACTGCACGAACCCCTTCTGCACCGCGTCCAGCTCGCCGTCCCGCTCCAGGCCCTCGACCGTGGTCACCTCGTGCCCGTCGGCCATGACGGCCAGCACCGTGCACGACTTGACCGGCACGCCGTCGAGCTGGACGGTGCAGACGCCGCAGTTGGAGGTGTCGCAGCCCCAGTGGGTGCCGGTCAGGTCCAGCTCGTCGCGCAGGAAGTGCACGAGCAGCAGCCTCGGCTCGACGTCCCTGGTGTACGGCTGCCCGTTCACCGTGACCGTGATCCGCATGTCAGATCCTCCCCGCTGCCGTGGCCAGCGCGCGCCGGGTCAGCTCGGCGGCCAGGTGACGCTTGTAGTCGGCGGGCCCGCGCTGGTCGGCGCTGGGTGCGCAGTGCTCGGCGGCGATGCGGCCCGCTTCCGCGAACGCCTCGGCGCCCGGGGGCCGGCCGGTGAGGTGCTCCTCGGCCTCGGGGGCGCAGAAGTGCGCGGCGCCCACCGCCGTCAGCCCGATGCCGGCCCGCGTGATCACGCCGTCCTCGACCGTGAGCACCGCGCCCGCCGCCGCCACCGGCCAGTCGCCTACGCGCCGCTCGACCTTCTCGTACGCGCTGCCCGTCCCGAGCGTGACGGGCACGCGGAGCTGGATCAGCAGCTGGCCCGGCCCGACGGCGGTCTCGTAAGGACCCTCGTGGAATTGCCTGACCGGCACCGTACGAGTTCCGCCCTGGCCCTGAATGACGGCGGTCGCGTGCAATGCCGCGAACACTGCCGACAAATCCTCGGACGGATCTCCTTGACACAAGGAGCCGCCAACGGTCCCCCGATTTCGCACGATCGGGTCGGCGATAACCCGCTCCGCATCCCGAAATATCGGGAAAGGATCGGTGGCGGTCGTGCTCTCCAGCAACTCGGCGTGCCGCACCAGCGCCCCGATCGCCAGCTCACCGCCCTCGACGGTGATCCGCCCCAGCTCAGCGGCCAGGCCGTTGATGTCGATCAGCGCTTCCGGCTGGGCCAGGCGGAGCTTCATCATCGGGATGAGACTGTGCCCGCCCGCCACGACCCTGGCCTCGGGACCGTAGCGTTCCAGGAGTTCGAGGGCGTGCGTGACGCTGTCGGCCCTCTCGTATTCGAACGTCGCGGGAACCTGCATGACTGCACATTGCTGTTACCGATTTATCACGACAATCGGTAAATAAGGCTTTCCTTAATGAGGGGCGGCGAACTATGAAGAGTGGGTGACCCTCAGCCAGCTCGGCGCGTTCGTCTTCGTCGCCCGGCTCGGATCCGTCAAGGCCGCGGCACGGGCGCTCGGCGTCAGCGAGCCCGCGGTCTCCCAGTCGCTGGCCCAGCTCCGCAGGCACCTCGGGGATCCGCTGGTGACCCGCTCGGGCGACCGGATGGTGCTCACCGAGGGCGGCAGCCGGCTGCTCGGCATCGCCTCCCAGATCGTCGCGCTCGGAGCCGAGGCCGTCGCCGCCGTCCAGCCGGGCCGCCCCGCCCGCCTGCACGTGGTGATGGACGCGGGACTGGCCGAGTACGTGGCGGGCCCGCTGCTCTGCCTCTTCAGCCAGCGCAAGCAGGTGGACGCCACCACCGGCGTGGCCGCGACCGCCGAGACCCCGCTGCTGCTGTCCAGCCGCCTGGCCGACCTCGCGCTCGGGGCCCAGCTCACGGGAGAGGGCCTGGTGAGCCGGCCGGTCCTGCGCTGCCGCCTCATCGTGGTCGGCTCGCCGCGCGGGCGCAGGGACCACTGGCTGGTCGGGCCGTCCGGCACCGACCCGGCCAGTGACACCAGCCGGCTGCTGCGGCTGTTACGGGTCCAGGAGCCGCAGGTACGGGTCTTCGCCAACCAGACGGCGGCCTGGAAGGCGGCGGCCGAGGGTGCCGGCCTCGCGCCCGCCACCGCCCATCTGGTGGCCTCCCAGCTGCGCAGGGGCGAACTGGTGCCCATCGAGACCGCGGCGACCCCGCTGGCCTCCTACTGGTACGCCACCACCCTCGAACCGGTGGCGCGCTCGGGGGCGGCGGGCACGTTCATGGACTTCCTCACGACGCCCGCGGCCACCCAGGTCATGCGCACCCCGGACGAGGGCGTCCCACGCAGCCGCTTCCGCCCCACGGTCCACGTGTCGATCTGGAGCTGACGCTCAGCACCAAGTGGCTCGGTCAGCTCCAAGTGGCTCGGTCAGCTCCCAGTGGCCCGGTCAGCGGAGTGCGGCGGCCTCCGCGGCCAGCTTCTCCACGCGCGCCCAGTCGCCCGCGGCGAGCGCGTCCGCCGGGGTCAGCCACGTCCCGCCGACGCAGCCCACGTTCGGCAGCGCCAGGTAGTCGGGCGCGGTGTCCACGCGGATGCCCCCGGTCGGGCAGAAGCGCACGTCGGGCAGCGGCCCGCCGAGCGACTTCAGGTACGTGACGCCGCCCGCGGCCTCGGCGGGGAAGAACTTCAGCTCCTTGATCCCCCGCTCGGCCAGCGCCATCGCCTCGGACACGGTGACCGCCCCCGGCAGGAACGGCACGCCACTGGCCTCCAGCGCCTCGACCAGCGACGGGGTCGTGCCGGGAGAGACCAGGAACGTGGCTCCGGCCGCCACGGACGCGGAGATGTCGTCGGCGGTCCTGACCGTCCCGGCGCCCACGGTCGCCTCGGGGACCTCGGCGGCGATCCTGGCGATGGCCTCGCGCGCGGCCGGCGTGCGCAGGGTCACCTCGATGGCCGGCAACCCACCGGCCACCAGCGCCCGGGCCAGCGGCACCGCCGTCTCCGCGTCATCGATCACCACGACGGGGATCACCGGGGCGAGATCGAGCAGGCTCATGAGTGCGTCTCTCCTCATCGGCCACCACCACGGGGCCGTTCTAGTGCAAATCGTGCAGTCCGGGTCGTCCAAGATCCGGTCGTTCGGTTCAGATCGTTCCATGAGGGCAGACGGCCCCGTGGCGGGGCCGCCGTCAGCTCACGAGCTCCTTGCGGGCCCGCCGGCTCAGCCAGGCCGCCGCGCCCGTCAGCGCCGGTTGCGGCGCGACGATCAGCACGGTCCCGATGCCCGCCAGGTAGGCGGCCATGTCGGGGTTGTCCTCGAACCGGGCACGGAAGCCGCTGGCCCGCACCCGTTCCACGATACGGGGCAGCACCCCGCCGCCCAGATACACCCCGCCCCTGGCGCCCAGGGTCAGCGCCACGTTGCCGGCGAAGCCGCCGAGCAGCCCGCAGAACACCTCGACGGTCTCCGCGCACAGCGAGTCGTCCACCCTGGCCACGATGTCGGAGGCGGTCAGGTCGGGCGCGCCCACGCCGTTCACCGCCGCCAGCGCCCGGTGCAGCCGGACGAGCCCGGGGCCGGACAGCAGGTGCTCGGCCACCACGTGCGGCAGGCCCTGCGCGCGCAGCGCCCGCACCACCTCGAACTCCCGCGGCTCCACCACCGGCACCGTGACGTGCCCGCCCTCACCGGGGATAGGGGTCCAGCCGCCGTCGCCCGGCACCAGGCCGCCGACGCCGAGCCCGGTCCCCGGCCCGAGCACCGCCTTGACGCCGTGGCCGGGCGCGGGCCCGCCCAGGGAGACCAGGTCGGCGCCCTCCAGGTGGGGGAGCGAGACGGCCAGGGCCTCGAAGTCGTTCAGCAGCCGGGCGTAGGGGATGCCGAGATCGCGTACGGAGCCGGCCCAGGAGGAGTTCGTGAGCCGGTAGTCGTCGCCGTCGATCGGCCCGGCCAGGGCCAGGCAGGCCGCCCCGGGCCGCGCCCCGCCCGCGTGCGTCGCGAGGTAGGAGGCGACGGCGTCCGCGAGGGTCGGGTGGTCGGCCCCTGGCAGCACCGCGACGTTCGACGGGGGCGCCCCGAGCGAGGTGACCAGGCCGAACCGGGCGTTGGTCCCCCCGATGTCGGCCACCAGCCAGGGAAGGTCAAGGGCACTCACGCATACCTCCGGCGTCCGGGGCGGCGGCAAGATCGCTCGCCGTACTCCGAAGGATCCCACGACCGCCCGCGACACCCCAGAGGGGACGGCGAGTGCGTACGGGCTCAGTCAGGTCGCGAACCCCCCGAACGGCCACAACCCCGCGAACCGGCACAGCCCGCCGGACAGACGTGGGACCGGTCACCGGGCCAGCCCGGCCGGTCGGGCGCCCACCGGCGCGTTCGTCTCCAGGTGCGAGGAGCCCGCCTCGGCCGGGAAGCCCAGGCCGGGGCCGTGGTGCGGCGACTCGGCGCCGCTCACCCCGAAGATGCCCGCGCCCTGCTCGGCGTGCCCCGCCATCCGGCGGAAGGCGGCGAACAGCTCGCGCCCGGTGCCGACCCACTGCGCGTCGCTCAGCGGCCGGCCCTCAGGGGCACGCCTGGCCAGCTCCTCGGCGGGCACCAGCAGCTCCAGCGTCCCCGCCGCGGAGTCGAGCTTGATCACGTCGCCCTCGCGCACCAGCGCGATCGGCCCGCCGTCGGCGGCCTCGGGCGACAGGTGGATGGCGGCCGGCACCTTCCCGGACGCGCCCGACATGCGGCCGTCGGTGACGATCGCCACCCGCTGCCCCCTGTCGAGCAGCACGCCCAGCGGCGAGGTGAGCTTGTGCAGCTCGGGCATGCCGTTCGCGCTCGGGCCCTGGTAACGGATGACGGCCACGAAGTCCTGCCCGTCCAGCTCGCCCGCCTCGAACGCCTTCAGCAGGTCGAGCTGGTCGTGGAAGACCTTGGCCGGCGCCTCGATGACCAGGTTCTCCGGCTTGACCGCCGACACCTTGCTGACCGCGCGGCCCAGGTTGCCCTCGACCATGTGGATGCCGCCGTCGGCCGAGAACGGCTTGGCGACCGGCCGCAGCACGTCCAGGTCGGAGCTGCCGCCGGTGACGGGCGACCAGACCAGCTCGCCGTCCACCAGTTCCGGCGCCTCGCGGTAGCGGTCGAGGCCGGGGCCCGCGACCGTCAGCACGTCGGCGTGCAGCAGCCCCTCGTCGAGCAGGTCGCCGATGAGCACCTGCATGCCGCCGGCCTCGCGGAAGTGGTTCACGTCCGCCTGGCCGTTGGGGTAGATCTTGGTGAGGGACGGCACCACCCGCGACAGCTGGGCCAGGTCGTCCCAGGTCAGCACGATGCCCGCGGCGGCGGCCATGGCCACCAGGTGCAGCGTGTGGTTCGTGGAGCCGCCGGTGGCCAGCAGCGCGACGCAGGCGTTCACGATCGACTTCTCGTCCACCAGCTCGCCGATCGGCGTGTACTCGGCGCCGTGCGCGGTGATCTCCACGGCCCTGCGCCCGGCGGCCTCGGTGAGGGCGTGGCGCAGCTCGGTGTGCGGGTTGACGAACGTCGAGCCGGGCAGGTGCAGGCCCATGACCTCCATCAGCGCCTGGTTGGAGTTGGCGGTGCCGTAGAAGGTGCAGGTGCCGGGGGAGTGGTACGACTTCGCCTCGGCGTCCAGCAGCTCGACCCTGCCGACCTTGCCCTCGGCGAAGAGCTGGCGGGTGCGCGCCTTGACCTTGTTGGGCAGGCCCGACGTCATGGGTCCGGCGGGCACGAAGATCGCGGGCAGGTGCCCGAAGTGCAGCGCCCCGATGAACAGGCCCGGCACGATCTTGTCGCACACGCCCAGCAGCAGCGTGGAGTCGAACATGTCGTGCGACAGCGCGATGGCGGTGGCCATGGCGATCACGTCGCGGCTGTAGAGCGACAGCTCCATGCCCGCCCGGCCCTGCGTGATGCCGTCGCACATCGCCGGCACGCCGCCCGCCACCTGGGCCACGCCGCCGGCCTTGCGCACGGCCGCCTTCAGCTCCGGCGGGTACGTCTCGTACGGCTGGTGCGCGGACAGCATGTCGTTGTAGCTGGTCACGATGGCCACGCCCGGCTTGGTGGCGGCACGCAGGGCCGGCTTGTCCTCACCCGTGACGCCCGCGAAGCCGTGCGCGAGGTTCGCGCAGCCGAGGTGTGCCCGCGCCGGGCCCTTGGCCCTGGCCTGCTCGCCGTCCCGGCGGATCCGATCGAGGTAGGCGGCCCGGCTGACGGCGCTGCGCTCGGCGATGCGGTCGGTGATCTCCTGGATGAGGGTGTTCACGGGGTTCCCTTCGCCGGATCGGTTGGTTCGCTCGTTCACGCTTCCTCCTCGTGCCAGGCGCGACCGCTGCGGCCGAGCAGCTCATGCGCGCCGGCGGGGCCGGTGGTGCCGGCGGGATACGGCTCGGGCAGACCGGCGGCGGCCTTCCAGGCGTCCAGGATCGGATCGATCCAGCGCCAGGCCGCCTCGACCTCGTCGCGGCGCATGAACAGCGTCGGGTTCCCGGCCAGCACGTCGCCCAGCAGCCGCTCGTACGCCTCGGGCACCCGCGCCGTGAACGTCTCGCCGAAGCTCAGCGACATCGGCACCGGCTTCAGCGCCACCTCGCCCGCGCCCGGTTCCTTGGCCATGATGTGCAGCCGGATGCCCTCGTCCGGCTGCAGCCGCAGGACCAGCCGGTTCGGCGTGCCGCCGGGGAAGATGGCGTGGGGCACGTCCTTGAACTGCACCACGATCTCCGAGCGCCGGTACGGCATCCGCTTGCCGGTGCGCAGGTAGAACGGCACTCCCGCCCACCGCCAGTTCCTGATCTCGGCCCGGATCGCGGTGAACGTCTCCACCCGGCTCGACAGCTCGGTCGGCGGCGTGGAGCCGGGCTCGTCGAGGTAGCCGGGCAGGTCGCCGGCCCCGGTGTACTGGCCGCGCACGGTGAAGCGGTCCACCTCGCCGCCCGCGATCAGCCGCAGCGCCCGCAGCACCTTGACCTTCTCGTCGCGGATGGCCTCGCGGTCGTTGCGGGCCGGCGGCTCCATGGCGGTCAGGGTGAGCAGCTGGAGCAGGTGGTTCTGCACCATGTCGCGCAGCGCGCCCGCGTGGTCGTAGTAGCCGCGCCGGCCGGGCGTGCCGACGGTCTCGGCGGCGGTGATCTGGACGTGGTCGATCCACAGGGAGTTCCAGACCGGCTCGAGGAAGGCGTTGGCGAAGCGCAGCACCAGCAGGTTCTGCACCGTCTCCTTGCCCAGGTAGTGGTCGATGCGGAAGATCTGGCGCTCGTCGAAGATGGCGCCGACCTCGTCGTTGATGCGCCGCGCACTGGCCAGGTCGTTGCCCAGCGGCTTCTCCAGCACCACGCGCGAGCGGGGCGTCACCAGGCCGGCCTCGTGCGCCTCGCGGCAGAAGGGGCCGAACGTCCTGGGCGGACTGGCCAGGTAGAAGATCCGGTCGCGGTCCTCGTGGCCCGCCAGCAGGCCGGCGAGCGTCTTCCAGCCGGTGCCCTCGTCCGTGCCCCCGTGAATGCCGCCCCCGACGTCCACCGAGACGTGGTGCAGGCGGCCGAGGAAGCGCTGCCACATGGCGGGGTCGTCCACCGGGACGCTGTCGCGTACCTCGGCGTCCACCTTGCCGCGGAAGTCGGCGTCGGTCAGCCCGCCCCTGGACAGGGCGATGACGCGGGTCTCCGGGGCCAGCCGTCCGTCCCTGTCGCTGTGGTAGAGCGCCGGCAGCAGTTTGCGCATGGACAGATCGCCCGTGCCGCCGAAGACGACGAGGTCGGCGGTGTGCACGTCGGCGTGCACGTCGGGCTGGGCGGGGGCGTTCGGTGGTGCGGTCGACACGGTTCCGGGCTCCGGGGGATCTACCAAGCAGGGACAGAACGGACACTAACGAGAGTTTGGGTCGCACACAAGCGGAGTTTTGGCATTTGAGATGAAAAAGTGGTGACTTTTCATTACACAACCCCATGTGGTTCACTTAGCCGATGTCTCGACGTACCGCAGCCGCGCTCGCCACGAGTGGCGAGGTGCTCCGCCTCATCCGCACCGGAGAGGCCGTGACGCGGGCCGAGCTGGGCCGGGTCACCGGCCTGTCGCGTCCAGCCGTGCAGTTGCGCGTCGGTGAGCTGCTCGAACGCGGGCTCGTCGTGGAGCGGACCGACGCTCCGTCGACCGGCGGGCGCCCGCCGGTCCGGCTGGAGTTCAACGCCTCGGGCGGCGTGGTGCTCGTGGCGGCGCTCGGCGCCAGCCGCACCAGGGTGGCCGTGTGCGACCTGGCCGGCCGCGAGCTGGCAGGGCGCGAGTTCGCGATGGACGTCGAGCAGGGGCCCGGCACCGTGCTGCCGCTGCTCATGGACACCTGGGACGACCTGCTCGGCGACCGGCCGCGCGCCATGATCAGGGGCGTCGGGATGGGCGTGCCGGCCACGGTCGAGTTCGCCCAGGGCCGTACGGAGAGCGCCCGCGTCATGGCCTCGTGGACCGGCGTGGTGATCCCGCCGATCATCCGCGCGCGCTTCCCCGTGCCCGTCCTGGTGGACAACGACGTCAACGTGCTGGCCATCGGCGAGCACCGGGGCGTCTACCCCGAGCTGGACGACCTGATGTTCGTGAAGATCTCGACCCGCATCGGCGCCGGCGTGATCGCCGGGGGCGGCATCCTGCGCGGCGCGATGGGCGCGGCCGGCGAGATCGGGCACATCCCGGTGATCGACGGCGGCGGAGTGCTGTGCCGCTGCGGCAACGTCGACTGCGTCGACTCCGTCGCCAGCGGCACCGCGCTGCTGCGCGAGCTGTGCGGCAGGGGCAAGGACGTGCGCACGATCGCCGACGTGACGGCGCTGGTGCGCGCGGGCGACGCCGAGACGATGGCCACGGTCCGCGAGGCCGGGCGGCGCATCGGGGAGGTGCTGGCCGGGGCGGTCAACATCCTCAACCCGTCGGTGGTGGTGCTCGGGGGCGACGTGGCGGAGGCGTTCGGGCCGCTGGTGTCGAGCATCCGCGAGGTCGTCTACCGCCGCTCCACCGCCCTGGCGACCCGCCGCCTGCGGATCGAGCCGAGCCGGCTCGGGGCGGGGGCGGGCATCAGCGGCTGCGCGGTCATGGTGCTGGACCACGTGCTGTCGCCGGAGGCCGTGGACGAGACCATGACCCTCACGGCCCTGCGCCGCGACCGCGCCCCGGCCCTGCCGGCCCCGGTCGAGGCCGGCCAGTCCTGACCCCGGCCCGCGTTCGGCGGGTCAGCAGGTGCACAGCAGGCCGCGCAGCGCGGTCTCCAGGCACACGCCGGAGCGGGCCGGCGTCGGCCAGGGGAAGCGGATGAGCGTCTCGTCCACCCGTACCGTCGCCCCGAACCGGTCCAGCTCCCACAGCCACACCTCCGCCGCCGGTTCCCCCAGCTGCCTGGTCACCCCGGCGGTGAGCTGCGCCCGGTGGGAGGAGTTGACGTGCGCGAGCACCCGCTCGGCCGTCTCCGACAGCGGGTCGGGCGCCGCCCCGAGGTAGTCGTCGGCGTCCAGCAGCCCGGACTCCTGCCCGGTCAGGTACACGACCTGCCCCACGTCCAGCCGCAGCAGCCGCGGCGCGTCCGGCCGGCCGAAGCGCTCCAGCGCCTCGAACAGGCTCTCGTCGGCGCTGTGCGCGGCCACCGCCACCGCCGCGGCGCGGGCCTCGGCCTCCGGTACGGCCTCCGCCCAGCCCTGCACCTCCAGCAGCCCGCGCGGATGCGTCACCGGGCCGAGCTGCCGCATCGACGTCAGGTTGACCGCCACGACGGCGTCCGCGCGCAGGCCGTGCAGCGTCTCGCCGGGCCGGACCAGCAGCACGGGCCGGCCGCGCTCGTCCACCCCGCCGCGGGCGGGGGAGGGGGCGCCGTCAACGGTGAGCCTGGCGACGTCGGCGGTCGCGGCGAGGGTGCGGACCCGCTCGGGGATCGGCAGCATGACGCCTCCTAGGAGAACAATGGTGTAGGTTAGGCTTGCCTAAGTAAGGATTACCTAATCACATCGAGGTGAACGTGCGCTACACCGGCCCGAAGGTGCGACTGTCGCGTCGCGCGGGCGTCCCGCTGACCAGGAAAGCCGTCCGCTACTTCGAGACGCGCCCGTACCCGCCGGGCGAGCACGGGCGCAAGACCAACCGCCGCAACACCGGCGACTACGGGCTGCGGCTGATGGAGAAGCAGAAGCTGCGCTGGTACTACGACGTGTCGGAGCGCCAGCTGCGCCGCTACTGGGACCTCGCCGTCCGCAAGCCGGGCGCCTCGGGCGCCGAGCTCGTCACCCTGCTGGAAACCCGCCTGGCCTCCCTTGTGCTGCGCTCGGGGCTGGCCCCCTCGATCTACGCGGCCCGCCAGTACATCGCCCACGGCCACATCGCCGTGGACGGCCGTAAGGTCGACATCCCCAGCTATCTGGTCAAGCCAGGACAGGTCATCTCCGTACGGACCCGCTCGCGCCAGATGCAGCCCTTCGTGGCGGCGGCCGAGGGCGTGCACGCCGACGAGCGCACGGCCGCGTATCTCTCGGTGGACCTCAAGGAGCTGCGCTTCACCCTGGCCAGCCGGCCCGAGCGCGAGCAGATCGTGGTCCCCGTGGACGAACAGCTCGTGGTGGAGTTCTATTCTCGTTAGCCGTGAGTCAAGCGGAAGAGCGTCACGCGAGCTGGCTGGAGCTGTTCTTCGACCTGGTGGTCGTGGTGGCGGTGATCCAGCTCGCCCACCGGCTGGCTCACCCGACCTGGCCGGACGTGGCGCTCTTCGTCGTCCTGTACTACGCGGTCTGGAGCGTGTGGACCGCCCTGACCCTCTACTCCAACGTACGGGGCGAGCGCACCCGCACGCTCAGCATGCTGATCGGCATGTTCGGCATCGCCGTGATGGCCGCCGCCGCGCCGGACGTCGCCCGCGAGACGGGCACGGGCGGCACGCACGAGGGCTGGTTCATCGCCGCGTACATCATCTCCAGGACGAGCGCGTCCAGAAGCCTGCAGCGGGCCGGCGCGATCATGACGGCGTGGCCCGCGGCCCAGCTGGGCGCGGGGCTGACGCCGTGGATCGCGTCCAGCTGGGTGGAGGGCCCCTGGCGCTACGTGCTGTGGGGCATCGGCGTCCTGCTCGACCTCGGCTTCTCCGTGGCCCGCGGCCGCCGGCCCGAGCGCATGATCGAGGAGCTGAACGAGCAGATCCGGCGCCGGCTCAAGCGCGATCGGCGCCTCCACGTCTCCCGGCGCCCCCTGCCCGATCCCGATCGCTACACCCCCGCCGTGCTGGAACCCGCCCACCTGGGGGAGCGGCTGGGGCTGTTCGTGATCATCGTGCTGGGCGAGGCCGTCATGCAGGTCGTCATGGCCGCCTCCGGGCAGTCCTGGGGGCCGGAGCTGGCACTGGCCGCCCTGGCGGGGTTCGGGCTGATCGTCTCGCTGTGGTGGATCACCCTCCAGTACGGCCTCAGCGCCGTCCCCGGCGCCACGGAACGCGGCCTCAAGGCGTACGTCGCCTTACCCGCGCACTTCGCCATGACGGCGGGGCTCACCGCCACGGCGGCGGGGCTGGGCGTGGTCGCCGCCGAGCCCGGCGCGCACCTGCACGGCGGGTCCGGCTGGGTGCTGGGCGGCGGGCTGGCGGTGTACTTCGCCGCCTCCGCGGCCCTGGGGGTGGCCCTGCGGGCCTCGCGGCGCTGGATCTGGGGCTGGGCCGTGCCCTCCGTCCTCGTGCCGCCGATCGTGGCCGCGGTGTCCGGGCTGCTGCCCGGCT
>NZ_BAAAMU010000177.1:0-18535 GCF_039529435.1 Nonomuraea maheshkhaliensis | reverse complement strand
CCACCCCCACCCCCAACGCCGACGCCAACGCCGACGCCGAGCCGGACCCGCACGCCGGACGCGCCGCGGGCCGCCACCCGGCCGAGCACCAGGCCGGCCACGGGACGCTCGGCTCGCCCCGCTCCCACCCGGCGCAGGGCGGCGCCCGCCGCCAGGCTGGGCGCCTCGTGCCCGGACGGGATCGACGGCGCGGCCAAGATCGGGCTGAGCGCCCGCAACGCCACCGTCTCCTGGGTGGCCACGGCCTCGCAGGGACTGGACGTGTTCCCGGCCAGCGGGTCGATCAGGCGGGGCGCCTCGGTGACGCTCATGGTCACGGTCGTCGACCCGACCGGCTCTGGCAGCGGCCGCGTCGCCTTCACCTCGAACGGCGGCACCGCCACCTGCGCGCTCTCCTGGCGCGGGCAGGACGGGCCGAGCGCCTCCGACCCGCCCGGTGACGAGCCGTCGGTCACCGGGGAGCCGACCTCGGGCCCCGATTCACCCGACCAAGAGCTGCGGACGTCCTCCACGAGCGAACCGCTGCACGACTGATGTGCAAAACGGGTGAAAACTCACAGTAGATCCACAGGATTGATCGACAAATAGGCATATATCGGGCCCTGAGTCGAAGATCCTAGGCCACATAGGGCATCCTGGTGTGCTTGGGGACAGCATCGGGGCAGACGATCTCTTGACCGTGTGTTTAACGTCACACGAAGAAGTCTCCGCCTGCGGTAAACCGGAGTGCGTCGCCAAGCGTCGGCATTGACGTGTCCACGCGCGGATTGGTCCCATGAACTGCGATCAAACGCGCTCGACCAGTAGGAGCGGGAGATAAACAGGAATGCTCAAGCAGCACCGCAGAGCACTGGCCTGGCTGGTGGCGCTCGCCTGCATAGCGGGGGCGGTCATCGCGCTGTTCGACATCGAGACGCCGCTGCGCCCGTTCCTGATCTCCCTGTTCCTTCTGGTGGTTCCTGGGGCGGCAGTGGTGGGACTGTTGCGTGATCGTGATCCCCTTGCCGCACTATCAGTAGGAGCCGCCGCGAGCCTCGTACTGAACGTGCTCCTAGCCGAGGCCATGCTGCTCTTCAACGCGTGGTCACCCCGAGCCGGCGTCGCGACGGTCGCCGTGCTCGGAGGGTTCATGTACGTGCTTCGCGTGTTGTACCGGGGGAAGAACATGCAGACCGAACAGGGGGCCAGTGCAAGGTGAACATCCAGGTAGTTCGGCCGGGAGAGCTCGGAGACTCCGAGCGGGCCCGCTGGCGTGAGCTGCAGAAGGCCGACCCGAGTCTGGACAACCCGTTCCTGTCGGTCGAGTTCGCCGTGGCGATGGACCGCTTGCGCGACTACGTGAGGGTGGCGGTCATCTCCGATGGCGGCGGCATCAAGGGATTCTTCCCGTACGAGCGGCACAGCTTCGGCATCGGCAAGCCGCTCGGCGGCTTCCTGACCACGTGCCACGGGTTAATCGCGGAAAAGGACCTGCGGCTCGACGCCAAGGCCCTGCTGCGCGCATGCAAGCTCAGTGTCTTCGATTTCGACCACCTGGTCGCGGGGCAGCCGACGTTCGCCCCTTACGAGGCCGACGTGCGGCCCGCGCCGGTGATGGACTTCACGGCCGGCTTCGACGCCTGGCTCGAACAGGTCAAGACCAACTCGCCGAAGAACCTCAAGACCGTCCGCTACAAGGAGCGGAAGTTCGGCAGGGAGCAGGGCGGGCTGCGCTTCGAGTGGTCCTCGGCCGATCCCGAGGTGCTGCGGACCCTGCTCAACTGGAAGTCCGACCAGTACCGCAGGACCGGCCGGGTCGACCGGTTCGCCCAGCCGTGGATCGTCGAGCTGACCGACATGATGCATGCCGAGAACTCATCGGACTTCGCGGGCGTCCTGACCATGCTGTATGCCGGGGACGTCCCGGTGGCCGGGCATTTCGGCCTCCGTACGGCGACCACGCTTGTAGGGTGGTTCCCCGCCTACGACACCGAGTTCGGCCGCTATTCGCCGGGCATCGTCCACCATCTCCAGATGGCCGAGGCCGCCGCGAACGCCGGTCTGCACATGGTCGACATGGGCAAGGGCGGCAAGGAGTACAAGGACTGGCTCAAGAGCGGCGTCCTGTACGTCGCCGAGGGCCGCATCTCAAGACCGTCCCCGGCGGCGACGGTTCACTGGATGGGCCGAACTCCTTTCAACAAAGCCCGAACAATTGTCATGGATCGGCCGTCTCTCTATAGAGCAGCCGACCGTGTACTCAAGGGTTTCGGTCGGGTGCGCAGTTCCATGCAGCAACAGGAGTCACCCAACACGTAACCCAGCAGCGAACGGAGCGCCCGCGTTCCGCCCCAGAAAGACCCCCGGCACAGCACACCCTCACACGCACAGGACCCTCCGATGCACCGTTCGCCGGCTTCGCCATTCCCGCAGCACCCGGGGATGACACCGTCCGGCTCGCACCGTAGGGCCCCGGAAGGATTTCCCTCGCCATGAGTCCCGAGATCACCAAGCACAACGGCAAGGTTCACTCCTCGCCCCTCCGCTCGATGCCGCCGCCTTCGAGCTTCACCCCCGTGACGCCGCACCTGGCCATCTCCCCGACGGTCAGCGTCGTCGTCCCGGCGATGAACGAGGCCGAGAACCTGCCCCACGTGTTCGCCACCATCCCGCAGTGGGTGGACGAGATCGTGCTCGTCGACGGCAACTCCGTCGACGACACGGTGGCCGTGGCCAAGCGGCTGCGGCCCAACGTGAAAGTCGTGACGCAGACCGGCAAGGGCAAGGGCGACGCCCTGTCCGCCGGCTTCGCCGCGTGCACCAGCGACATCATCGTGATGATCGACGCCGACGGCTCGACCGACGGCCGCGAGATCATCAACTTCGTCGGGGCACTCGTGACCGGCGCCGACTTCGTCAAGGGCTCGCGCTACGCCGCCGGAGGCGGCAGCGACGACCTGACGATCAACCGGCGGCTCGGCAACAAGGTGCTCACCGGCATCGTCAACGTGATGTACCGCACCCAGTACACCGACCTGTGCTACGGCTACAACGCCTTCTGGGCCCGCCACCTCGACACGCTCGACCTCGACTGCGACGGCTTCGAGGTGGAGACGCTGATGAACGTGCGGGCGGCCAAGGCCGGGCTGAAGGTGCACGAGGTGCCGAGTCACGAGCGCAACCGCATCCACGGCGAGAGCAACCTTCACGTCGTACGAGATGGCTTCCGCGTGCTCAAGACCATCCTGAAGGAGTGGCGTCGCCAGCCCGCTCCCCCTCAGCCTGAGCCCGCCGCCACTCCCGCCGCTGACCGAGGCGTCGCATAAAAAAGAGGACCGTTGTGAACACGTCTGTTGTCATCTGCGTCTACACCGACGAGCGGTGGGAGGACATCAGGCAGGCAGTCGAGTCGGTCGAGAACCAGACACGCCCGGCACACGAGCTGATCCTGGTGGTCGACCACAACCCGGACCTGCACCTCAAGCTCAAGCTCGAGTACCCGCAGGCCATCGTGGTGGAGAACACGCACGAGCAGGGGTTGTCAGGAGGCAAGAACACCGGTGTGGCCACGGCCAACGGTGAGATCGTGGCCTTCCTCGACGACGACGCGGTCGCCGACGCCGGGTGGCTGGAGGCTTTGGAGGAGGGCTTCCAGGAACCCGGCGTGGTGGGCGTCGGCGGCCGGACCGACCCCTTGTGGGCGTCGGGCCGGCGGCCGCGGTGGTTCCCGTACGAGTTCGACTGGACGGTCGGCTGCACCTACCGCGGCATGCCCGCGGTCAGGGCGCCGATCCGCAACGTCATGGGCGGCAACGCCGCCTTCCTGCGCGACGCCGTGTCCGAGGTGGGCGGGTTCCACAGCGGCATCGGGCGCAGCGTGCAGGGCCGCAAGTCGCGCCCGCTGGGCTGCGAGGAGACCGAGTTCTGCATCAGGCTGAGCCAGCGCAGACCGGGCTCGGTGATGCTGTTCGAGCCGCGCGCCGTGATCGGGCACAAGGTGTCCAGGGTGCGCGAGCGGTTCGCGTACTTCAGGTCCAGGTGCTACGCGGAGGGGCTGTCGAAGGCCCTGGTGACGCGCGAGGTCGGCACCCAGGACGGGCTGTCCAGCGAGCGGGCGCACGCGCTGAAGACGCTGCCGCTCGGCGCGCTGCGCGGGGTCGGCGAGGCACTGCGCGGCGACATGGGCGGGCTCGGCCGGGCCGCCGCGATCGTGATCGGGCTGGCCTGGACGACCTGGGGGTACGTCGTCGGTTCCGTACGGCTGAAGGCGGCACGATCATGATCCGCGTACCGATCCTGATGTACCACTCGGTCACCGACACGCCCAACGACGAGACCAGGCCGCACGCGGTGCGGCCCGGCGACCTGGCCGAGCAGCTCGCCTACCTGTCGGAGAGCGGCTTCACGCCGCTCACGCTGGGCGACCTGGTGGCCTCGCTGAACAAGAACAACGGCCGCTCGGTGCCGGACAAGCCGATCGTGGTGACGTTCGACGACGGCTACGCCGACTTCCACAGCCACGCGCTGCCCCTGCTCGAACGCTACAACTTCCCCGCCACGGTCTTCCTGACCAGCGGCTGGGTGTCCGACGCGGGCAAGGACGCCGCGGGCAGGGCCCTCGACGACATGCTGTCCTGGGGCCAGGCCCGCGAGGCCGCCCAGACCGGCATCGAGATCGGCGGCCACAGCCACAGCCATCCGCAGCTCGACCAGCTCCGCATGGAGGACCTGCGGCAGGAGCTGCGCAAGAACAAGGGCCTGCTGGAGGAGAAGATCGGCGCGCCGGTCGCCACCATGGCCTACCCCTACGGATATTCGAGCGCCCGCGTCCGCCGCGAGGTGCGCAAGGCCGGCTACTTCGCCGCCTGCGCCGTGAGCAACACGATCGCCGCCGACCGGCACGACATGCTCGCCATCCCCCGGTTGACGGTCGGCAAGGGCACGACCATCAACATGTTCAAGCGCGCCGTAGAAGGCAACGCCGTCCCCCTCATCTACCTGCGCGAGCGCATCCTCACCAAGGGGTACGCGGTCGTGCGCAGGACGAGGTACGGGCTGCAGCGGGTGCGCGGAAATGTCTAGCGTCTGGGCGAAGGTCCGCACCGACCTGCGCAACCCGCTGTTCCGCCAGGGCTACGCGCTCATGGCCAACACCGTCGTCACGGGCGTGCTGGGCATGGGCTACTGGCTGCTGGCCGCCCACTACTACACGCCCGAGGAGTTCGGCCGCGGCCAGGCGGTGATCACGGCGATGCGGCTGTTCGCGTCGCTGACCGCGCTGGGGTTCGTGGGCGCGCTGGCCCGCTTCCTGCCGGTGGCGGGCCGCCGCACGCCCGAGCTCATCCTGCGCGGGTACGGCCTGGCCGCCGCCACGGGCGGGGTCGCGGCGCTCGGCTTCCTGCTGACGCTGCCGCTGTGGGGGCAGACGTACCAGGTGCTCGGCGGGTTCGGGCCCGGGCTGTTCTTCCTGGCCTCCGTCGTGGTGTGGGCCGTGTTCACGCTCCAGGACGTGGTGCTGACCGGGCTGCGCCGGGCCACGTTCGTGCCCATGAACAACCTGATCTTCGGCCTGGTCAAGATGGGGCTGCTGGTCGCGCTGGCGGGCGCGCTGCCCTCGGGCGGTGTCTTCGTCTCGTGGGTGATCCCGACCGCGCTCGCGCTGATCCCGGTCAACTGGCTGATCTTCGGCGTCGTGGTGCCCCGGCACCTCAAGCAGGCCGCCCCCGTCCACGAGCCGCCCCGGCTGCGCGAGGTCGGCCGGTTCCTGGCGGGCGACTTCCCCGGCACCCTGTCGATCCTGGCGATCGTCTACCTGGTGCCCGTCGTCGTCGCCACGCAGGTGGGCGAGGCCACGTTCGGGCGCTTCTCGATGGCGCACACGCTGGCCAGCATGATCGAGCTGCTGGCCATGAACATGGCTGTGTCGCTGACCGTCGAGGGCTCTTTGGATCGCGCCAAACTGGCCGAGAACTGCCGGCGGGCGCTGCGGCGGGCCTTCATGATCGTCACGCCGATCATCACGGTGGCGATCCTCGGGGCGCCGCTGATCCTGCGCATCTTCGGCTCGGAGTTCGCCGAGGAGGGCACGACGCTGCTGCGGCTGATGGCGCTGGCCGTGCTGCCTCGGGTGCTGATCGAGGTCTATCTGAGCGCGCTGCGGGCGCAGAGCAAGGCGCGCACGCTCGCGGTCGTGCAGATCGGGCTGGCGGTGGCGGTGCTGGTGTCCACCCTGGCGCTCTTCCCGTACTTCGGGGTGAACGCGGTGGGGTACGGATTGCTCCTCAGCGAGGTGCTCGTCGCACTTTTGATCTTCGGAAATCTTCGCAAAATTCTCAAGTACGGCGAAAGCGGTAGGCCGACTGTCACCCAGGGGTCGTCCGGGGCCGCATGATGGTCAACGTGAGGCAACGGGACGGCGATGGCATGACAACCGGGGGCACCGGCTCTCCGGACGTGCGCGGGGACGACGTACGTGAGGACGTGCGCGCGGACAAGGAGGAGTCAGACGTGCCCTTCGATCCGGAAGCTACGGGAGTCATCCCGAAGCTGACGTTCGACCCCCCGCCCGCGGGCGAGGGTTCCGGCGCGGCTGACGACTCCCCCAAGAGCACCGGCGCCTCCTCCGGGAGCTCCGCCGGTTCTTCCGGCGACGCCGACTCCCCCACGAATCCTGCCAACTCACCCAAGCCCGCCACCGGCTCTTCGGGGAGCGCCACCGGTTCTCCGGGACGCTCCGCCGGCTCTTCGGGGAACTCGGCCGGCTCGTCGGGGGGCTCCGGCGGTCCTTCCAGTGGTTCCGCCGACGACGGTCCCGAGGCGAGCGCCGACCAGACCACGGCGATCCGGCTGCCTTCGCCGCTGCACATCGGCCAACCGCCCACGGGGCGGGCCGACGACGGGGCGGTCCCCACCCGGCCGGGGCTGCGCTCAGAGCCGCCCAGCGGGCCTCAGACGGCCGGTGGGAAGCAAGGGGCCCTTGGGGCTCAGGCGACCACTGCGACGAAGCCAGGCGCGCCTTCAAAGCCGTCCAGCGCCCCTCGGCCAAGCGGCCCCCAGCCGTCGGGCCCTCAACCGAACGGTCCCCAGCCCTCCGGCGACGCTGAGCCGACCGGCGGTTCCCGTCCCGCCACCGGCCCGAAGCCGGAAAGCCCACGCCCGCCCGGTGGCACCGGCACCAAGCCCGGAACGCCCGCCAAGGGCACGACTCCGGCGCAGGCACGGCCGAGCACGGCGAGCCCCGTGGCCGGCACCCAGCCGATGAAGGTCCAGCCCACCGGCACGTCCGCCACCGGCAGCCCGACCACCGGCACCTCGGCCCCGGGCAGTCCGGCTCCCGGCGCGCCCTCAGCCGCCGGCCCGGCCGCTGAAGCGCCGACTGCCGGCGGCCCGGGCAAGGCGGGCTCTGCCGGGGCGGCGCCCGCTCAGGCGGGGCCTGGTGCGGGAGGTGCGGTCGCGGGGGTTCATCCGTCCGGAGGGCCCGCGACCGGTGCGGCCCCCGGTGGTGCGGCGCCCGGAAGTGCGGGGACCGGGGCGGCGCACAGTCTCAAGGATCTCGTGCGGCCGGCCACCGCGCCGCCGCCCGGCGGAGGCGCGCCCGCGCAGAGTCCGCAGGGGGCGCCGGTTCAGGGCGGGCCACCGCCGCAGGGCGAAGCGCAGGGGCGGCCGCAGGGCAGGCCGCAGCAGGCACCCGCGAAGCCCAGGACGCTGCGGGCGAAGGTCAGCGCGCTGATCGCGAGCGCGCCCAAGTGGCTGCCCGTGCTGCTGACCCTTGAGGGCCTGGTCATGTACATCCTCGCGCTCAAGGTGCCCCCGGGCCCCCTGCGCGGGGTCAACCCGGCCGACATCGACGGGCTGGGCCTGATCTCGGCGCTGCCGACCTCGGCGTTCATCGCCATCCTGATCATGCTCGTGTCGTTCTTCGTCACGGTCTCCCAGAGCACGGACCGCAAGTTCCTGCTGCTGTTCCAGATCGCCGCCATCACGTTCGCGCTGCACGGCGCGGGCGCCCTGGTGGCGGAGGAGCCGCGCTTCCCGACGGCCTACATCCACGCCGGTTTCGTGGAGTTCATCGGCAGGACCGGCGAGACGGCGATCAACATCGACGCCCGCATGGGCTGGCCGGGTTTCTTCGCGTTGTTCGCGTTCGTGACGAAGGCCGCCGGCATCAGCGACATGACGACGATCCTGCAGTGGACGCCGCTTCTGTCGAACCTGCTCTACCTGCTCCCGTTCGTGCTGATCCTGCGCCAGGTGGTGGCCACCACGCGGGCCAGGTGGTTCGCGGCGCTGCTGTTCGTGCTGGTGCAGTGGATCGGCCAGGACTACTTCTCGCCGCAGGGCTTCACGTTCGCCCTCTATCTGGCGTTCGTGGCGATCCTGTTGCGCTGGTTCGGGCGGGTGGAGACACGGACCAAGCCGGTCCCGCCGAAGGGCCTGCGCAAGTGGCTCGGCAAGCTGGACGCGATGACTCCGGGCGAGCTGGCCAACACCGGCACGTTCAGGGCCGACAAGCTGCTCATGCTGATGATGCTGATCGCGCTGTTCGTGGCGTCGGTGGCCTCGCACCAGATCACGCCGTTCATGATGCTCGGCGTGGTGACGGCGTTCCTGATCTTCAAGCGGACCACGCTGACCTGGGCGCTGCCGTTCTTCCTCGGGCTGATGGTGCTGGCCTGGATCAGCTACATGACGGTGGGCTTCTGGGCCAGTCAGATCGACACGATCTTCGGCGGCCTGGGCAACATCCTGGCCAACCTGCAGAGCAACACCGGCGACCGGATCGAGGGCAGCGACCCCGCGCACGCACTGGTGCTGCAGGCCCGGCTGGGCATCCTCGCGGCGATCCTGGCCTGCGCGGCGGCCGGGCTGTTCCGGCGGCTGCGGCGCGGGGTGTTCGACCGGTCGGCGCTGATCCTGCTGTGCGTGCCGGTCCTGGCGCTCGGCCTGCAGAGCTACGGCGGCGAGATCGGGCTGCGGATCTACATGTTCGCGCTGCCCGGCGCGTGCCTGCTGGCCGCGTACGCGTTCTTCCCGAACCTGCCGGCCGACAGCGCCGACGTGCGCGAGGAGACCGTGCCGCTGCGCAAGCGGAACGTGCGCTTCAACCCCGAGCTGACCAAGAAGATCTCGCTGGTGCTCGCCGCCTGCTTCGCGATCATGTTCGCGATGGCGTTCTTCCTGGCGCGGTACGGCAACGAGAAGTTCGAGCGGGTCACCACGGGCGAGGTGGCCGCGCTGCACTACGTCTACGACCACGACAAGCCCAGCGCCAAGGTGCTCTACCTGGTGCCGAAGGAGGGCCCTGAGGTCACGCCGACGCTGCCGTGGGGCGAGCGGGACGTGGAGCGGGTCAACTTCGCCGAGCAGGCGCTGGTGTTCAAGGACCCGTCGCGGATCGACAACGCCGTGGAGAAGCTCAAGGCGCAGCCGCGTAACTCCTACCTGATGGTGAGCCGCGGCCAGGTGAGCTATCTGCAGCTCAACGAGGGTTTCCCCGAGGACTGGGGCGAGCGGTTCCGGGCAGCGCTGGACAAGTCGCCGGACCTGAAGAAGGTGCTCTCGAACGAGGACGCGGCGCTCTACACCTGGAAGAAGTTCGTCAGGGGCACCGAGATCCCCGAGCCGAACCCCTACAAGGGGCGCGGCGACCCCACGACGCCGTGGACGCCGGTCGGCATCGCCGCGCTCGCCGTGACCTGGGTCACTCTCTTCAGCTACGAGATCATCCGGCTGAACGGCCCGACCCGGGCACCGAGGGCGCGCAAACGCCTGCTGTTCCTGGCGGTGCCGGCTTTCGCGATCGCCCTCGCGGTGATCGTCGAGCGGTTCATCTACATCGCGCAAAATAACTGAATTCACAGGAAACACTCAGGTTGTGCGGGATGATGTCCCTCGATGAGGACACAGGGGACATCTCCCGCCAGGCCGGACGCACCACTCGCGGTAGCGAGGATCGCCTCCGTCGATGCCTTACGGGGTTTCGCGCTGTTCGGCATCCTCGTCGTGAACATCGCCTTCCTGGCCTCCGGTTACCGGATGGCCGGGCTGGCGGAGCCGGCGTTCGACTCGTCCCTCGACTGGGGCGTGCGGTGGGTCGTGACGCTGCTCTTCGAGAACAAGTTCTACCTGCTGTTCTCCTTCCTGTTCGGCTACAGCTTCACGCTGCAGGTCGACTCGGCCGCGCGCCGGGGCCTGCCGTTCGCGCCGATGTTCCTGCGGCGGCTGGCGGGGCTCGGGCTGCTCGGGCTGGCCCACGCGGTGCTGCTCTTCCCCGGGGACATCCTGACCACGTACGCGGCCGTGGGGCTGGCCCTGCTCCTGTTCCGCGCGGTCAGGCCCAGGACGGCGGTGCTGCTCGCGGTGGCGCTGACGGTGCTGCTGGCGCTCGGCTTCGCGCTGCTGGCGGTGCTGGCCACGAGCGGGATGGACATGTCGGGCCGGGTCGCGGACGGGGCCGCGCAGGCCGCCGCGTCCGACTCGGCCCTCGGCGGGGCGTTCTGGGACATCGTCTCCGAGCACCTGAGGAAGCTGTCGCTGATCATCGTGGCCCGCGTGTTCTTCCAGGGACCGGCGGTGCTGGCCGCGTGCCTGATCGGGCTGGCGGTGGGCAAGCTGGGCGCGCTGCGCGACGTGCGCGCCTACACGGGGACGCTGCGCCGGCTGCAGTGGACGGGGTTCACGGTCGGGCTGGCCGGCGCGCTGTACTACACGCTGTCGGCCTGGAACGGCGCGGCGCACAAGTTCTGGGGCGAGGCGGTGGACCTGGTCACGGCTCCGCTGCTGGCGGCGGCGTACGCGGCGACGTTCCTGCGGCTGCTGCCGTACCTGCCGCGGCTCGGGCGGGCGCTGGCGGCGCCGGGCCGGATGGCGCTGTCCAACTACCTGGCGCAGTCGCTGATCTGCTCGCTCATCTTCACCGGGTACGGGCTGGCGCTGATCGAGCGGGTCAGCCCGCCGGTGGAGGTGCTGATCGCCCTCGGGATCTTCGCCCTCCAGGTCGGCTACAGCCGGTGGTGGCTCAAGGGGCATCGCTACGGGCCGGTGGAGTGGTGGCTGCGCTACCTGACGTACTGGCGCAGACCCGCCGATCGTACGGGCTCAGGAAGCGGCGGCACAGGAGACGGCGGGACGGGCGCCAGGCGCGGGCGGCACGCGGCGCCGGCGAAAATGGCATGACCGCGGCGGCGTGAGCCGGAACAATGGAGCGGCATGCGCCACCTACCCCTCTTCGGCCTGCGCCTGACCACGCCCCGCCTGGAGCTGCGGCTGCCCACTCTCGACGACCTCGACGAGCTGGCCGATCGCGCCCTGGAGGGTGTCCACGACCCTGAGCGGATGCCGTTCTTCGTCCCGTGGACGCAGGCGCCCGCCGACGAGCTGCCGGCCAATCTGATCCGCTACCACCTCGGCGTCATGTCCCGGTGGCAGCCGGACGACTGGTACGGCAACTTCGCCGTCGTGCACGAGGGGCGGGTGATCGGGGTCCAGGACCTCTCGGCGCGCGGGTTCGCGGTCACCCGCCACGTGAGCACGGGCTCCTGGCTGGGCCAGGCCTACCAGGGCAAGGGGCTCGGCACGGAGATGCGCGCCGCCGTCCTGCACCTGGCCTTCGCCGGCCTGGGCGCGCTGACGGCGGGCAGCGGCGCGTTCGTCGACAACCCGGCCTCGCTGGGCGTCTCACGCAAGCTGGGCTACCGGCCCGACGGGGTGTCGGTGCACGAGGTCCGCGGGCGGCGGGCCGTCGAGCAGCGGCTCCGGCTCGAACGGGACGAGTTCACCAGCCCGGTTCCGGTGGACGTCAAGGGCCTTGAGCCCTGCCTGCCCCACTTCGGCCTCAGCCCGGCGCGCGACGCCGATCGGCCCGAGCCGAGCTGAGCGGTGATGCGGGCGGGCCCTGTCAGGCCCGCACCGATCCCGGACGCCGGGTCAGGCGCCGCCGCGTCCCGACCACTTGATCTCGTACGGCGCCAGCGTGACCTGACGCCCGTCCACGGTCGCCGTGACGTCCTCGCCCGAGGTGTTCACCATCACGGTCTGCCGCTCCTGCGCGATGGCCTTGACCTTCGGATCGGAGGACTCCACCTCCTGCACCCGCACCCCGGAGGGGAACCACTTGGTGAAGCCGCTGAGCAGCCCCGCCATCGGCAGCTCACCACCCACCTTGGGCCCCCAGAGGCAGCCGGCGCACTCGCCCTGCCCCTTCAGCTGGGGGTTCCAGTACAGGGCCGTGGTGACGCCGCTCTTGGCGAACTCCATCAGCGCGCTCGCCTGCACGGCCGTGCGCTTCTCCTCGCTCCACTGCGAGTTCTCCGGCTCGACGTACCATTCGGCCCACCACACCGGCAGGTCGTCGCTCTTCTGCCGCAGCCAGGTGGTGATGGCGCCGAACTTGGCCTGGGCGCCGAAGTCGTCGGGCACGTTGCCCTTGTCGTTCGTCATCGACGCCCCGTCGACGACGATGAAGTCGGCGCCCTTCTTGTGCTCGATCCAGTACTTGACGGCTTCGAGCGCCCGCTGGTCGACCGAGCCCCAGGGCCCGCGCAGCTCCGACGGCCCGCCACGGGCGGCGTTGCTCTCGATCGGGATGTAGGGGCCCCCGACCTTGATGTCCTTGTTCACCTTCTTCAGCGCCGTGTAGACCTTGTTGTACATCTCGGTGTACGCCTCGGCGTCCCACCGGTTGGTGGTCGGGTCCCAGAAGCCCTTGAACTCGTTCCACACCATGTAGTGCTTGACCGTCGGGTACTGCTTGGCCACCCGCGTGGCGAGCTTGGCGAAGTCGTCGAAGTGCTCCCGCTCGGGGGCGACCGTGTGGTTCTTGTTCCAGTCCGTACGCCCGGCCTGCCCGCCCTTCATCCAGTCGGGCGCGCAGCAGAGCGTGATGATCGGCACGCCCCTGGAGGACGACATGAACGTCAGCCGCCGGTCGAGGTCACGGAAGTTGAACTGCCCGGGGCTCGGCTCGGGGTTGCCGACGCCCCAGCCCATGATGTGCTGGTTCTGCAGCATCGGGACCCGGCCCAGCACGCCCCTGGCCTCCTCCACGACGCCCTGCGGCTCGTTGTCGGCGCTGTACTGCGTGTGGGTGATGCCCCAGCGCGGCCAGTTGGACAGCGCGGGCGGCTGCTCCAGCTGGGGCGCCGGCTCAGTGGGCAGGTTGGTGGCCACCTCGCTGCCCGTGAACTCGCCGCGGGCCTTGGTGCGCAGGGCAGCGTAGACCATGATGCCCGCCACCAGGACGACCGCGAGAATGCCGGCTCCAAGTGCGATCGGCCACGGCGATCGTCGGCGCGCGTGCCGGCCGTCGGTCGGTATCACTGAACGCTCCTCATCCTCGCGAGACGTTAGGGAGGATCACGAACCTACAAGATTCGCAAAGGTAGAAGGGGCCGGGCAGCAACCCAGCCCCTATTACGGTAATAGTCCCGCTTGCAAGCCGCTTGCCGTCAATCTGCACGTGGCGGTCGCTGCCCGCCCGCCGGTCCCGGCACCCCGGCGTAGCGGTACGGCACCGGCTGGCGGCCCGGCTGGACGATGAGGAGCGTCCCCGGGGTCTCGGAGTAGAAGGCGGTCTCGACGACGGCGGCCACGTCCTCGGCGGTGAGCAGGGGGAAGCCGGCGTTGACGAACATCTCCCGAGAACCGGCCACCAGCGGCGTGTCGGTGAAGCCGGGGCACACCGCACCGATGCGGACGTTCTTGGCGGCCAGCGGTTCGGCCAGCGCCCTGACCAGGCCCACGACGGCGTGCTTGGTCATGGTGTAGATCGGGTCTCCGGAGAAGCCGACGAGCCCGGCCAGCGACGCGGTGACCACGACCGCGCCGCCGCCCGAGCGGGTGAGCAGCGGCAGGCCGGCCCGCACGCCGAAGACCACGCCGTCGACGTTGACGCCGACGACCTGGCGGTAGCGTTCGAGGTCGAAGTCGGCCAGGTCGACGCCGCCGCTGACGCCGGCGTTGAGATGCATCAGGTCGAGCCGCCCGAAGCGGCTCTCGGCCAGCGCCACGGCCTCCAGCGATGCCTCCTCGCTGCTGACGTCGGCCGCCAGGAAGGCGCCGTCCACCTCTTTGGCCAGCCGCTCGACGCCCTCGCCGTCGCGGTCGACGAGGACGCACCTGACGCCCCCGCCCGACAGACGCCGGGCCACGGCGGCCCCGATGCCGCTCGCCGCTCCGGTGATCAGTGCAACTGTGCTCATGGGCGCTCCTTGCGGGGGTCGGAACCCGTGGTCGAGGCGTTCAGTGCTGGTCGAGCATGCGGTGCGCGCGGGAGATCAGGGTGGGCACGGCGGATCCGATGCGGTCGAATCCCTCTCCCACGGTCTTACCCTGCCGGAAGCGGGCGTGGATACCCTCCACGATGACGGCCAGCTTGAAGTTGCCGAAGGCCACGTAGAAGCCGAGGTCGGAGATCTCGCGCCCGGAGACCTTCGTGTAGTGGCCGGCGAACTCGGCGGCGCTCAGGAAGCCCGGCGCCACGGTCACGTCTCCGGCCACCGGGATGCGGGCCCGCTCGTCGTCGCCGCGGTCGTGCCAGTAGGTCAGGGTGAGCCCGAGGTCGGCCAGCGGGTCGCCGAGCGTGGACATCTCCCAGTCGACCACGGCCGTGATCTCCAGGTCGCCGAGCCGCAGCAGCGTGTTGTCCAGCCGGTAGTCACCGTGCACCAGCGTGCCGGCCGCCTCGGCGGGCAGCCGCGCGCGCAGGCGCTCCACGAGCCGGTAGTAGTCGGGCAGGTCGGCCGTCTTCGACCGCTCCCACTGCTGGCACCAGCGGTCGAGCTGGCGCGCCATGTAGCCCTCCGGCCGGCCGAAGTCGCCCAGGCCCACCTCGCGGTAGTCGACGGCGTGGATGGCGGCCAGCACCTCGGCCAGCCGCTCCGACAGGCGGCGGGTCTGCTCGGGGGTCGGGTCGCCGAGTTGCTCGCTCTCGCGTACGGCGACGCCCTCGACGTACCCCATGAGATAGAACGGCGACCCGATCACGTCCTCGTCGGCGCAGAACGCGACCGGCTCGGGCACGGGCACCGGCGTCGGCGCGAGCGCCGAGATGACCCGCCACTCCCGCCGCATGTCGTGGGCGGTGGGGAGCACGTGCCCGAGAGGCGGCCGGCGCAGCACGAGACGGCGCTCGCGGGCCTCGACCACGTAGGTCAGGTTGGACCTGCCGCCCGAGATCAGCGCGACGGACTGCGGCTCGCCGGCGTCGGGCACGTTACGGCCCATCCACTCGACCAATCGGGGGTGGTCGATGCCAGGTACGGTCATGGACACACATTAGAACGCCACTCGGTCCTGAACACCACCTGGGAGTTGTGTAACGTTCCGGACCTGCGGCTATACCACAAGGCGAGATCCTTTAATCTGGCTGTAGAACACCCCCCGGCCCAAGCTGGACGAAGAGTGCATGCCCGACAGTAGGAGCCCATGCGCATCACCCTTGCCCTGCCTCGCGAACTGGGCCCGACGGAAGTGACCCGATGGCGCGCACTCCAGGAAGCGCACGCCGCCTTCGACAATCCCTTCCTCTCCCCCGAGTTCACGCTCACGGTGGGCGAACTCCGCGATGACGTCAGAGTCGCCGTCGTCCACGACGGCCAGGAGATCGTGGGGTTCTTCCCGTTCGAGCGACATCCCCTGGGCATCGGCAAGCCCGTCGCCTCCGGGCTCACCGACGCGCAGGGGCTGGTGCACGCCAAGGACGTGCACATCGACCCGGTCCGGCTGATCAAGGCCTGCGGGCTGTCCGTCTACGAGTTCGACCACCTGGTGGCCGGTCAGCCGCTGATGGGCGAGCATCACGAGCGGCATCCCTCGCCGATCATCGACCTGCGCGACGGCTGGGAACGTTACACGGAGTTCCTGCGCCTGCACTCCGGCAAGACCTACAAGTCCACCCTGGCCAAGTCGCGCAAGCTCCAGCGCGAGGCCGGGCCGATGCGCCACGACTACGCGACCACCGACCTGGCGCCCCTGCGCACGCTGCTGGGCTGGAAGACCGACCAGTACCGGCGCACCGGCCGCACCGACAGGTTCGCCCACAAGTGGATCGTGGAGCTGGTCGAGCGACTGCTGGCCACGCAGTCCGAGAGCTTCGCCGGGGTGCTGGACATGATCTACGTGGACGAGCGGCCGGTGGCCGGCCACTTCGGCATCCGCACACGCACCACGCTCGCGGGCTGGTTCCCCGCCTACGACCCGCAGTACGGCAAATACTCCCCCGGCCTCATCCACCACCTGGCGATGGCCGAGCGGGCCGCCGAGTCCGGCATCGAGATCCTTGACATGGGCCGGGGCCAGAAGGAGTACAAGGACAAGCTCAAGAACGGCGAGCTGGAGGTGGCCGAGGGGCGCGTGGCCAGGGCGGGCGTCGCGGCCGGGGTGCACTGGCTGATGCGGGTGCCCGCGCGGAAGACGCGCGCGACGGTCATGGCCAATCCGCTGCTGCTCAAAACTGCCGACAAGGCGTTGAAAACCTACGGAAGACTGCGTACTGTCCTACAAGGGTGAAACGCATCGCAGAGCGCACAGACCGTTACTGTCTGTCGCTACCGTCCAACCGGCTCGGCCTCTACCTGGCGCTACGCCACTGGTGCCGGCCCGGTCAGCGGCTGCTGATGTCCCCCATCTCCGCCGACGAGATCCTCTTCCTGGTGCTCGCGGCCGGGCTGCGCCCGGTGATCGCGCCGCTGTCGCCCCGTGACGGCAACATCGATGTCGCCCGGGTGGATCTCGGCACGGTCGACGCCGTGCTGACGACCAACCTGTACGGCCTGCCCGACGACGCCCCCGCCTTCGCCGGGAAGATCCTGATCGAGGACGTCGCGCACGCGATGGAGACCGACCTCGGCGGACGGCCCCTCGGCACCTTCGGCCAGGCCGGGGTGTTCAGCCTGTCCAAGCATCCCAGCGCGGGCTCGGGCGGCGTGCTGGCCGTGGAGAGCGCGGCCGATCTCAAGGCGCTGACCCGCGCCCGTGACGAGCTGCTGACCGGCGGGTCCCTGCGCGCCGACCTGCTGAGCGTGGGCACGTCCATGGCCCGGCAGGCGGCGCTCAAGCTCGACCTGGTGCGCCCCGCGCTCAAGCTCATGCGCCGTCTCGGCCTCCAGGAGCCGCGTGAGGGCTTCCGCATCGCACTGGCCGCGCCGGAGCTCGAACGGGCGCTCAAGCAGATCCCCTCGCTGGCGCCCTTCGACCCCTGGGTCCACGCCGACCTGCACCTCTACCGCGCCCGGCGGGGGCGGGTGGCCCGCTGGTACCAGGCGCGGCGGGTGGCCAAGGTGCCCCGCGACCGGGCGCGCCGGCTGGCGGGCGTGCAGCGCCTGGCCGAGCTGCCCACCATCGCGCCGGCCGTGCTCGACGACCTGCGGCGGCCGCTGTTCCGGGTGCCGCTCCTGGTGCGCGACAGAGACACGGCCATCGCCGAGCTGGAGCGGCACGGGGTCTCCACGGGCTACCTGTACGACCCGCCGTACGACGACTACGCCCCCGCCTTCACCGAGCACTCCCCCGACCCCGCTCCCGCGCGCTGGTGGGCCAGGCACGTGCTGCCGGTGGACCCGATGTACACCGCCCGCTCCCTGCCCGTCCTGCGCCTTCTGGAGCCGCCTACGGCCGGCCCGCACGGATGAGGGCGGCCAGGATCTTGCAGCCCCGCCTGACGTCGGGCAGCGAGGCGGAGCCGTACCCGATGACCAGGCCGTGCAGGCGCGTGCCGGCGTGGTGGTGGCGTTCGGTGGAGTCGAGCAGCACGCCCTGCTCCCCGGCCCGCGCCACGACGACGGGCACCAGGGGCGCGGGCAGCTCGGCCAGGACGTGCAGCCCGGCCGTGTCGCCGCGCAGCCGGCAGACCGGGCCGAGGAGCTCGACGACGGCGGCGCGGCGGCGCGCGTACTCCAGCCGCATCCTGCGCAGGTGCCGGTCGATGTCGCCGCGCTCCAGCAGGGTCGCCACCGCCTGCTGGACGGGCCCGCTGGTGCGGTCGCCCATCGCGCGGCGCAGCTCGGCGAGCCGGCCGACCAGCCCGGCATCCCCGACCAGCCAGCCCACGCCCACGTCGGACGCGAGGATCTTGGACAGCGTGCCGAGCAGCACCACCCGCTCGGGGTCGAGGCCGTAGAGCGCGGGCAGCGGGGCGACGTCGTAGCGGAACTCGGCGTCGTAGTCGTCCTCCACGATGGTCGCGCCCGTGCTCCGCGCCCAGGCCAGCAGGCGCTCCCTGCGCGGGATCGGCAGGCGGCCGCCCAGCGGGTACTGGTGGGCGGGCGTGGTGTAGAGCACGCGCAGGTCGGACGGCAGCGTGTCGACGATCACGCCGTCGGCGTCGACCGGGCAGGGCACCACCTCTGCGCCCCTGACCCCGAACACCGTGCGCGCCACGTGGTAGCCCGGGTCCTCCACGCCGGCCTTCGCGCCGGGGCGGAGCAGGGCCAGCGCGCACAGGTCGAGGCCGTTGCCGGTGCCCCGGGTGACCATGATGTTCTCGGGGCCGACGGCCATGCCCCTGGCGCGCCTGAGGGGCTCGGCGAGCAGCTCGCGGGTGCGCAGCAGGCCGTACGGG
>NZ_BAAAMU010000176.1:0-18593 GCF_039529435.1 Nonomuraea maheshkhaliensis | reverse complement strand
GACGAGGCCTGAGATGCCCCTCCCCACCCTCCCCCCGCCCGCCGTCGCCGGGCCGCCGCCAGGCCGGTCGCGGCGCGCCCGCGATCGGCGGCCGGGCGCACGGTGGTGAGGGTCATCTCAGTCCTCGTCGCGGGTCAGGCGCAGGTACGCGGCCGAGAACGCGCCCAGCACCACGAACAGCAGCACGCTCATCGCGGCTGCCAGGCCGAAGTCGTTGTTGACGGTGAAGGCGTAGCGGTAGACGAGCACCAGCACCGTGATCGTGTCCGGGTTGGTGGTGCCGGTGAGCTGGTACGGCTCGATGAAGACCTGCATGGTCGCCACGATCTGCAGCAGGAGCAGCACCAGCAGGATGAAGCGCATCTGCGGCAGCACGACGTGCCTGACGCGCTGCCGGACGCCGGCGCCGTCGAGCTCGGCGGCCTCGTACAGCTCGCTCGGGACGGTGGCCAGGCCGGCCAGGTACATGATCGTGGCGCCGCCCATGTTCGCCCAGGTCGAGACGAGGACCAGGGAGATCATGGCCATCTTCGGGGACTGCGTCCAGTCGGAGGCGGGCAGGCCGATACCGGTCAGGATCGAGTTGAACAGGCCGTTGCCGGGGTCGTAGAAGTACTGCCAGAGCAGCACGCTGACGATCGGCGGCAGCATGACCGGGGTGTAGACGGCGATCCTGAAGAAGCCCTTGAGGTGCCGGAACTCGTTGATCACGATGGCCACCACGAACGGCACCGCGTACCCGAAGAGCAGCGCCAGCCCGGTGAACTCCAGCGTGTTGGCCCAGGCGGTGAAGAACAGCGGGTCGTCGAACAGGGCGCGGAAGTTGTCCCAGCCCACCCAGACCGCGTCGGTGACGAAGTTGACCTGCTGGAAGCTGAGGACGATGCCCCTGACCAGCGGGTACCACGAGAACAGGGCGAAGCACGCGACGCCGCCCGCCAGGAAGGCCCAGGCGTGCAGGTTGCGGCGCAGCCAGGCCCCCCTCCGGCGGCCGCGGTGCGCGGGGACGGCCGTCACTTGACCGCGGCCAGGATCTGGCCGACCTGCTTCTCGGCGTTCGCCAGCAGCGCGTCGACGTCGGCGTTCTCGTCGGTGAGGACCTTCTGCATGGCGGTGTCGAGCACGGCGTAGATCTGCTGGGCGTTCGGCGGCTCCAGCTTGACCGGGACGCGGCCGAGCGCCTCGGCGAACGGCGCGAAGTTCTTCGTGGGGACGGTGGCGTGCTTCTCGGTCGCCTCACGCTGCTTGCGCTCGGAGTCGCCGGTCCACACGTTCGGCTCGGGCAGGCCGACCGGCAGGCCCTTGGCGGCGGCCCGCGCGTTGTCGGCGTCGATGCGGTCGGGGTTCTTTCTGAACGTCAGCCAGGCCAGGCCCGCCTTGATCTGCTCCGGGCTGAGCCCGGCCTTGAACATGTAGCCGGAGCCGCCGCCGAGCGTGCCCTGGCCGCCGGGGATGGGCCCCATGCCGAAGTCGTCGTACGTGGACTTGAACCGGGTGACGGTGTTGGTCAGGTCGCCGGTCGAGCCGATCATCTGGCCCAGTTTGTGCGAGGCCATGAGCTTGACCAGGTCGTCGTACTCCAGCAGTTGCCGCTGCCCCATCGTGTCGTCGGTCCAGCGCATGTCCTTGAGCTGGCGCAGCACCTGGCGGCCCTGGTCGCTGTTGAAGGCGGGCTTCCAGGCGCCGGTGGCGTCCTTGACGGCGACGTCGCCGCCGACGGAGTAGATCTCGGCGGTGAAGTGCCAGCCGCCGGTGTTGGACTTGCTGTAGTCGCCGTAGCCGACGACGCCGTCGCCGAGCGCCGTCAGCCTCTTGGCGTTCTCGCGAACCTCTTCCCAGGTGAGCGGGGGCTTGTCGGGGTCGAGTCCGGCCTTCTTGTACAGGGCGCGGTTGTAGAGCAGGCCGAGGGAGTAGTTGTCGTCGGGCAGCCCGTACACCTTGCCTTTGTCGTCGCCCTGGTCGTCGGAGGAGAAGACCTTCATCAGGCCCGGCTTGTAGTCCTTGGTGACGGGGAAGTCCGCGAGGTACGGGCTGACGTCGGAGACCTGGCGCCTGGCGATGAGGTTCTGGGCGTCGGTGAGGTAGACGTAGAAGACGTCTTCGAGCTGGCCGCCGGCGATCTTGGCGCTGAACGTCTGAGGGTCCATGAAACCCTCCTTGGCCTCGATCCGGTAGTCCGGGTAGCGGGCCTCGAACGCCTTGACGTTCTCCTCGAAGACGGCCCGGTTGTACTCGTCGGTGGCCGGAGGCAGGCCGTTCACCGTGATGGTCACGGGACCGCTCGCCGGCTCCTGCTCCGGAGTCCCGCCGCCGCATGCCGCGCAGGCCAGCGTCGCGCAGACGGCCAGTGACAGCCCGAGGGCTCTGCCGCGCTTCATCCCTAGCGATCCCTTCCGTGGGGGGAACTTCCGCACCAGGGCAGCCCGGATCGCCAGCGGGACGCGCTGGTGTCACGTGGTGATGACCGGCATGTCGCCTGGAGGTTTCCGAGCGCCGAGGTGTTGCCAGAACCGTAGGACCGCGCTCGCCGGATGTCCATAGCGTGCCGCAAGAATCTTGCTGTGATATGAAATTTACTGACAGCAGCTCCGGGCTAGCGGGCGGGACACATCCCCGTGGATCCCCGCACGATCAGCTCGGGGTCGAACAGCACCTCGTCGACAGGCACCACATGGCCGTTGATCTGCGACATCAGCGCGGCCACCGCCGCGCCGCCCATGGCCGCGATGGGCTGGCGCACGGTGGTCAGAGGCGGGTCGGTGACGCTCATCAGGCTCGAATCGTCGAACCCGACCACGGACACGTCGGCCGGCACGCGCAGGCCCTGCTTGCGTACGGACCTGACGGCGCCGAGCGCGAGCGCGTCACTGGCGCACACCAGTGCCGTGGCACCCTCGCCCACCAGGCGCGCGGCGGCGGTGGCGCCGCCCTCCATGGTGAAGATCGTGTGCGCCACGAGCGCGCGCCACCCCGGCTCACCGCGCTCGCCTGACCAGCGGCCGCGCACCCCCCGCGTCCCCGCCTCACGCTCAGCGGCCTCTTCGGCGAAGGCGGCGAGCTTGCGCGCGGACGGGACGTGCCCGACCGGCCCCAGGATCAGCCCGATGCGCTCGTGCCCGAGAGCACGCAGATGGCCGAGCGCCTGCCGCACGGCGACCCCGTCGTCCACGCACACCCGGGGGACGTCGAGGTTCTCGTCGGCCGCGTTGATCAGCACGATCGGCAGCTTCCGCGCGCGCAACTCCTTGACCTGCGCCGCTCCGGCGTCGGCGTAGCTGCTGCCGATGAAGACGATGCCGCCGACGTTCTGGGCCAGCAACATCTGCACGTAGTGCGCCTCCGGCAGCCCGTCGGCGGTGCGCGTGCACAGGACGGGCAGCAGGTTGTGCCTGATCAGCTCGGTGACGACCAGCTCGGCCATGGCGGGGAAGATCGGGTTTTGCAGCTCGGGCAGCACGAGCCCGATCAGCGGGGCGCGCTGGTTGCGCAGCTTCTGCGGGCGCTCGTAGCCGAAGACGTCGAGCGCGGTGAGCACCGAGTCGCGGGTGGCCTGGGCGATGCCCGGCTTGTCGTGCAGCACCCGGCTGACGGTGGCCACACTGACCCCGGCGAAGGCGGCCACGTCGGAGAGTCGTCTCGGCATGAGGCGATGCTACAACCATTGCCGCAAAAATAGAAATGAGTAACGCAAGAAATCGACAACAGCTTCAGGTGGCTGCCCCAGCCGACCGAAAGACCATGTTGCCCCGGACGTCGGCGCGCGCCCGGCCTACGATGGACGCATGCCCCGCATCCAGGCCGCCACCATCGGCGAGCACCGCGCCCAGACGCGCGACCGGATCCTCCAGGCCGTCTCGCGCCTGTCGAGAGTGCAGGGCATCGACGCCATCTCCATGACCGACGTGGCGAGCGAGGCCGGCATCACCCGCACGGTCCTCTACAACTACTTCCCCGACAAGGCGGCGCTGCTGCTGGCGTTCACCGAGCGGGTGACCCAATACTTCATCGACGCCTACGAGCAGGAGATGCCCGTCGGAGCCGGCCCCGCCGACCGGCTGCGGGTGTTCGTCCGGCTGCAGCTGGCGGGGTTGCTGGCCCACCCGCATCCGGGCGCGGCCGACCTCAGCGCCGCCCTGGGGCCCGACGCGTACCAGCGGCTGGCCGAGCACGTCGCGCCCATGCAGCGGATCCTGGCCGGGATCCTGGAGAGCGGCATCGAGGCCGGCGACTTCCGCGTGCTCGACGTCCCCGCCACGGCCCGGATGATCCTGGCCGTCATCGGCGCCGAGCGGATCCCGCTGATCAGGGGCGACGTGACGGTCGAGTCGGCCGGCGCCGTGGTGTCGGATTTCGTCCTCCGCGCCCTGGCCGGCGACTGACCCCGGCCACCGGCATCACGACTCCCCCGCCCCGGCGACCGGCCCCGTCACTCGTCGTCATCGGAGCGATCAGGCGGCGGCCGGGCCCGCGGCGGAAGTGTCAGGGGCCGGTGACAGGATGGGCCGTATGACCAACCGCCTGGACGCGTCGCACGACCACGTCGAGCTCAAGTCGGCGCGCGGCCGGTGGATCCTCGGCACGACCGTGCTCGGGTCCGGCCTGGCGCTGCTCGACAGCACCGTGGTCAACGTGGCGCTGCCCTTCCTCGGCCGCGAGCTCGACGCGGACATGGCCGGCCTGCAGTGGACGATCAACGCCTACACGCTCACGCTCGCGGGGCTCATCCTGCTCGGCGGCTCGCTCGGCGACCGCTACGGCCGGCGCACCGTCTTCCTGATCGGCACCGTCTGGTTCGCGGTCGCCTCCGCCCTGTGCGGCCTGGCGCCGAACATCGAGTTCCTCATCGCCGCCCGCGCCCTCCAGGGCATCGGCGGGGCGCTGCTGACACCGGGGTCGCTGGCGATCATCCAGGCGTCGTTCGTCCGGCACGACCGGCCGAGGGCCGTCGGGGTGTGGTCCGGGCTGGGCGGCGTGGCCAGCGCGATCGGGCCGCTGCTGGGCGGCTGGCTGGTGCAGACGGCCGGATGGCGGTGGGCGTTCCTGATCAACCTGCCGTTCGCGGCGCTGATCGTCTTCGTCACGCTGCGGCACGTGCCGGAGAGCAGGGACGAGCAGGCGGCGGGGCGCTTCGACGTGCTCGGCGCGGTGCTGGCGGCGCTGGCTCTGGCCGGGATCACCTACGGGCTGATCGGCAAGGGCGCGTGGCTGCCACTGCTGGCGGGGGCGGTGGCCGGGGCGGCGTTCGTGGTGGTCGAGATCCGCAGGTCGCCTGACGCGCTGGTCCCGGTGGGGATGTTCCGCGACCGCGTCTTCACGGCCGTCAACGTGGTGACGCTGATCATGTACGCGGCCATGGGCGTGGTGTTCTTCCTGCTGGTGGTGCAGCTCCAGGTGGTCTCCGGGTTCTCGCCCATCGCCGCCGGGCTGTCGATGCTGCCGACCACGATCCTGATGATGCTGCTGTCGGCCCGGGCCGGCGAGCTGGCCAAACGGGTGGGCCCGCGCTGGCCCATGACGCTCGGCATCCTGGTGGCGGGCTGCGGGTTCCTGGCGATGAGCACGATCGGGCCGGGCGCGTCCTACCCGTTCCAGGTGCTCCCTGCGGTGTTCGTGTTCGGGCTCGGCCTGTCGGCGACGGTGGCGCCGCTGACCGCGACCGTCCTCGCCACCGCCGACGAGCGCTACGCGGGCACGGCCAGCGGCGTCAACAACGCGGTGGCCCGCACCGGCAGCCTCCTGGCGGTGGCCGCGGTCCCGCCCCTGGTCGGCCTGGTGGGCGACGCCTTCCAGCAGCCGCTGGTCTTCGACGCGGGCTTCCACGTGGCCATGCTGATCAGCGCCGCGATGATGGTCGTGGCTGCCCTGATCACCTTCCTCACGATCAGAACGAACGTCCTGACCGCCGACGATGACGACAGCGACGGCGACCGTTCCTGAATTCGCGATCCACCCGTAGGCCCCCGGGCTCGTGGCTGGCGGGTCATCGCCACCACCCGTCAGGGCACGCCGGCCTGGGATGACGGCGTCGAGGCCGAGTCGCTGGAGATGACCAGCCCCGAACAGCCGGCCGCGCGCAACCAGCTCATGCGCAGCTACGCGACCCGCCACGCCGATCGGTCGGCTCAGAAGGTGTAGGGCTGGCTGCGAACGCTGTTGTCGAAGTTGGACAGCAGGAGCTCGGGCTCGCCCACCGAACGGATGCCGGGCAGGCGGGTGAGCAGTTCGCGGAACATCGTGCGCATCTCCTGCCTGGCCAGGTTGGCGCCGAGGCAGAAGTGGGGTCCTGGGCCGCCGAAGCCGACGTGGGGCTTGGTCTCGCGGGTGATGTCGAACGTGTCGGGGTCGGGGAAGACCGACTCGTCCCGGTTGGCGGAGCCGTAGAAGAGCACGACCTTGTCGCCCTTCTTCAGCTCCAGGCCGCGCAGCGAGTAGTCCTCGGTGACCGTGCGCCTGAACTGCATGATGGGCGACACGTAGCGGACCATCTCCTCGATGGTGTTGTTGATGTGGGCGTCGAAGTCGCTCATGAGCAGCTCGCGCTGCGCCGGGTTTTCGGTGAGCAGCCTGATGCCGTGGGCCATCGTGTTTCTGGCCGTCTCGTTGCCCGCGACCAGCAGCAGGGCGAAGAACGAGCCGAGCTCCTTGTCGGTGAGCTTCTCCCCGTCGGGGTTGGCGTTGACCAGCAGCGAGACCAGGTCGCCCTTGGGCTCGGCGATGCGCTCGTGGCCGAGCTTGATGACCATGCGCTGCAGGGCGAGCAGGGCCAGCATGTTCTGGCCGGCCATCTGCACGCTGCGGGCCAGGCTGGGGCGCACGCCGGTGTAGGCGGTGGAGATGTCGACGTGCTTGTGCACCTGCTCCCGCAACTCCTGCGGGATGTCGAGCATGTCGCAGATGACGTGGATGGGCAGCCGGGCCGCCACCTGCGTGACGAAGTCGCCGGGCCCGTCCTTGATCGCGTCGTCGACGATGCGCGCGCACGCCGTCTCGATGTCACTCTGCAGGCCGGCCAGCATCTTGGGGCTGAACGAACGGGTGACGATGCGGCGCAGGCGGGCGTGGCGGGGGTCGTCCATGTTGACCATCGACTCGCCGAACACCTGCTTCACCCAGCCGGGCGGCTCGGGGTTGGTGACGGCGGGCTCGCTGGAGAAGATCTTGGCGTTGCGGCTGGCCTCGATCACGTCCGCGTGCCGGACGAGGGCGTAGAAACCCTTGCCGGAACGGAGGAACGGCACCTTCTTCTCCGGGAAGAACACCGGATGCTCCAACTGCCGAAGCTGGGCGAACGCCTCATTACGCTCCTTGAGGCTCTTCCGCCAGAAGTTCAGATCCGCGAGGTCGATGTGCACCCGTCTATCCTGGCACGTTCCCGGGCTTCGAAAGGCCCGTAGAACCGGGCGACCCGGCCACTAGGGCCGGCCCCGGCACGGATGCGGTGATCAAGGAACCGCGCGGTCTCCGGGGCGGGGTGGAGATCCGTCCGCGGACCGGGGAATGGGATGTGCATCCGGGTCTCTTGGGCCGTTCTCGTCCTGTTCAGACGTGGTTCGAGCTGACTGGTCATTACTTCCGGTATGAATGCTCTGCTCGCTGCCTGTCTGATTCTTCCCTTCGCCTCAGGCGTCTCGCCGGCCACCACCCATGCCTGCGGCGGCCATCCCCTCGACTTCGACGGCGACGGCCGCCCCGACCTCGCCGTGGCCGCCCCGTACGACTCCGCCAGGGCCGGCTCGGTGACCGTCATGTACGGCTCAGGGGAGAAGGTGAAGCTCACCCAGGAAGGCGCCGAGCCGGGTGACTCGTTCGGGTCCGCGCTGGCCGTCGGGGACTTCAACGGCGACCGGTGTGCCGACCTCGCGGTGGGGGTGTCGGAGGAGTTCGTGGGCGAGCGGGTGCCGGGCGGCGACGGCAACGGGGTCGTGCAGGTCTTCGACGGCTCCCCCGGCGGGCTGGTGACCGGCGCGGAGCTGGCCCTGGCGAAGCCGTCCAGTGACCGGTTCGGGGCGGCGCTGGCGGCGGGCGACCTCGACGGGGACGGCAAGGACGAGCTGGTCGTGGGCGCGCCGAGCCATCGGTCGGGCGGGGCGGTGACCGTGTACTGGATGAAGGGCCGCAAGCCGTACCAGATCACGCAGAAGACGTCGTGGGTACGGCAGGCGGCGGCCGTCACCGACCAGTGGGGCGCGTCGCTGGCGACCGGGGACTTCGACGGCGACGGGAGGGACGAGCTGGTGGTCGGGGCGCCGGCCGACAGCGTGACGATGGACGGGCAGGGCTCGGCCACCGTGATCGACGTGCGCGCCCGGCGGGCGCGGCTGCTGACGCAGAGCACGCCGGGGATCGAGGGAGCCTCCGAGAAGTGGGACAACTTCGGGGCCGCCCTCGCGACCGGCGACTTCAACGGCGACGGCAAGGAGGACCTGGCCATCGGCGTGCCCGGCGAGGGGCTGAGCGCCAACCAGCGGGCGATGGACTACGGCGACGGCACGGTGGACGTGCTGTACGGCTCGTCCGGCGGCCTCAGGACCGACAGGACCGAGGCGTGGTCGCAGAACTCGCTCGACGGCAAGCCGCGCTACTACGACCGGTTCGGGGCGTCGCTGGCCGCCGGGGATTTCAACGGCGACGGCAACGACGAGCTGGCCATCGGCGTGCCGGGCGAGAAGGCCGTCCAGGTGCTGGCCGGGCGGTCGGCGGGCGGGCTGACGCGGGTGGGGAACCTGCTGGTGAAGGGCAAGGGGCGCGACTTCGGCGCCCAGGTGACGGCCCTGCCGGGCTGGGAGCGGTACCGGTCGCTGTCGGCCAAGAGGCCCGCACTCGACGGGCTGGTGGTGGCGGCCCCGGATCAGGGGCTCGTCATGTACGCCCCCGGACGGCGCCGGTCCGGGCTGCGACTGGGCAAGGTACGCCCGCTCAGCGAGGGCACCGGCCTGTACGGCTACGCCTTCGGCTGAGGGCGGCTTCTCGTCGCGCGCGACTGCCCTTCGGGTTTCGGCCTGCGGATGGCTACGCCTTCGGCTGAGATTCACCGCCGCGTGCGGGCAGGATGATCCGGAACAGGGCGCCCTTGCCCGGTTCGCTCTCGGCGACGACGATCCCGCCGTGCGCCTCCACCAGCGTGGCCGCGATCGACAGCCCCAGCCCCGACCCGCCCGCCGCGCGCGCCGGGTCCGCCCGGTAGAAGCGTTCGAACACCCGCTCCGCCACCTCCTCCGCGAACCCGGATCCCTCGTCGGCCACCTCCACCACGGCCCGATCGCCGTCCACGCCCACGCGCACCTGGAACGCGGTGCCGGGCGGGGTGTGGGTGAGCGCGTTGGCGACGAGGTTGTTGATCACCTGGGCCAGGCGCGGCTCGTCGCCGGTCACGACGACGTCGCCCTCGCCGCCGAAGAGCCGAACCAGCTCGATCCTCCGGTCGGGGGCGAGCGTCTGGGCGTCGATCACGGCGGTGGCGGCCAGGCTGAGCAGGTCAACGGGCCCGGTCGCGAGCTCGCGCCGCTGGTCGAGCCGGGCCAGCAGCAGCATGTCCTCCACCAGCAGCCCCATCCGGGCCGCCTGCCCCTCGATGCGGCCGAGCAGCCGTACGGCCTCGGCCAGCTCCTTCTCCTCCCCCAGCCGGAACAGCTCCGCGAACCCCCTGATCGAGGTCAGCGGCGTGCGCAGCTCGTGCGAGGCGTCGGCCATGAACCGGCGCATCACCTCCTCGGAACGCCTGGCGGCGGTGGCGGACGCGCGCGCCGACTCGGCGGCCTCCTCCCGCTCGCGCACCGCCACCTCGATCTGGGCCAGCATGGCGTTGAGCGAGCGGCCGAGCTTGCCGACCTCGGTGGTGCCGGCCCACAGCGGCACGCGGCGCGACAGGTCGCCACCGGCGATGTCCTTCGCGGTACGCGCGATCTCGCCCAGCGGGCGCAGGCTCCTGCGTACCAGCCAGAAGCAGGCGAACCCGAGCACGACCAGCGTGCCGCCGCCGGCCGCCGCCACGATCAGGACGAGCTGGGAGACCGTGGCGTCCACGTCGCCGAGGCTGATGGCCGTCATCCGGGTCAGGCCGCCGCGCGTCGGCACGGCGGCGACCCGCCAGCTCGGGCCGTCCGCGCCACGCGACTCCACCGTGAACGGGTGCCCCCGCATGGCGAGCACGTCGGCGGCGGTGAGGCGGGGCAGGTCGGGGGTGTTCGTCTCGGTGGACTCGCTGATGATCCGGACCACGTCGCCGCCCGGGCTGAGCACGACGCCGTGGAACAGGCCGAAGAAGCGCTGGGTGCGCCCGTCGGGACGGGGTTCGGCCGGCGGGGGCGGGTCCCGTGGCAGCGCGGCCACGCGGAGCTGCTGGTCGACGCGCTCGACGAGGTAGCTGCGCAGCAGCCGTACGGCGAACAGGCCGGTCAGCGTGATGGCGAGGGTGACCAGCAGGAGGGTCGCCGACACCAGCCGCAGCCAGAGCGGCGCACGGGAGAGCTGTTTCCTGAGCCGCATGTGCGCGGACGACCGCCGGCCAGGGCGCGGGTGCGCGGACGACTGCTTGCTCATAGGCGCGGCGGGCGCAGGATGTAGCCGACCCCGCGCAGTGTGTGCAGGTATTTGCGGTCACCGGTGTCGACCTTGCGGCGCAGGTACGACACGTACGACTCCACGAGACCGACGTCGGTGCGCCAGTCGCCGTTCCAGACGTGGTCGAGGATCTGGGTCTTCGACAGCACCCGGCCGGTGTTGAGCATGAAGTACCGCAGCAGCCGGAACTCCGTCGGCGACAGCCGTACGGGGACGCCGTCGCGCCACGCCTCGTGGGTCTCCTCGTCCAGCTCCAGGTCGGCGACCCGGATCCGGTTCGGCGGCGGCGTGCCGCGCCGCGTCCTGCGCAGCACGGCCCTGATCCTGGCGATGACCTCCTCCAGGCTGAACGGCTTGGTCACGTAGTCCTCACCGAGGCCCAGCCCGGCGATCCTGTCCTCCGGCGTGTCCTTGGCGGTCACGAACAGCACCGGGACCCGCCGGCCACGCGAGTGCAGCCGGCCCGCCACGGTCATGCCGTCGAGGTCGGGCAGCATCACGTCGAGCATCACCAGGTCGGGCGAGCTCTCCTCGGCCACCCGCAGCGCCTCCTTTCCGTCGGCGGCGGTCAGCACCTCGAACCCGGCCATGCGCAGGCTGGCCGAGAACAGCTCCCTGATGTTGGGTTCGTCGTCGACCACCAGCAGCCTGGCCTCGGGTGCGTTCATCGCGGGCCTCCTCCCTGGGGGCGCTGGAAGCCCTGGCCGCCCTCGCTGATCGAGTCGGCGGTGACCGCTCCGTCGGCGCCCTTCTGGCCGCGTACCACGATCGTGCTGCCCTGCTTGAGGTCGGTGACCTTGGCCGGCTTGGAGATCCGCACGGTGGTCTGGTCGGTGGTGTTCACCGCGACGATGGCGCCGTCCGCGGTCTTGACGTAGACCTTGCCGCCCTCGACCTTCTCCACGGTGCCGGCGGTGCCTCCCCCGCCGCCGCCCATGCGCTGCCGTCCGCCGGGCTGCTGACCTGAGCCCGGCTGCCCGGCTCCGTCGGGCTGCTGGCCCGCGCCCGGCTGGCCGCCGCCGAAGCGCTGCTGCGCGCCCGCCTGGGCCGCGGCGCCGGCGGAGCCGAACAGGTTCTGCGCCTGGATGCCGACGAGGATCCCGGCCACCAGCACCACCCCGGCGCCCAGTGCCATCGTGAGCTTCGACGGGCCCCTGACGGGCTGGACGGCGAGCTCCTCCCGCAGGTCGCCGGGGAACGGCGAGGAGTCCAGGTGGGACATGTCCTTCTCCTTACTCGTGGCGCAAGGCCTGGATCGGCCTGAGCTTGGCCGCCCTGTTGGCGGGATAACTGCCGAAGAACAGCCCGATCCCCAACGAGACGCCCAGCGCCAGCACGACCGACGACGGCACCAGGACCGGCTCGATGCCGGCCACGCTGAACCTGGTCCCGACGAACGCCACCAGCACCCCGGACAGGCCGCCCACCAGGCTCAGCAGCGTGGCCTCCATCAGGAACTGGCCCAGGATCGCGCTCCTGGGCGCCCCGATGGCCTTGCGGATGCCGATCTCGCGGGTGCGCTCGGTGACCGTCACGAGCATGATGTTCGTGATGCCGATGCCGCCGACCAGCAGCGAGATCGCGGCGACGGCGCCGAGCAGCACGGTGAAGGTGCCGGTCGCCTCACTGACGGTCTCCTGCAACGTGGCCTGGTTGAGTATGCGGTAGTCGGGATTGTCGTTCGTGATGCCGTGTCGTTGGTTGAGGATAGCCGTGACCTCGGCCTGGGCCGTCGTGGTGGTGCCCGCTCCGGTGGCCTGCACGACGATCTGGCCGAGCGGGCCGAACCCGCTCAGGCTCTGCTGCACGGCCGGCAGCGGCGCGATGGCCACGTCGTCGGCGTCCTGCATGCCGGTGGAGCCCGACGCCTTCAGCACGCCGACCACCGTGAACGGCACTCCGGACACGCTGATCCGCCCGCCGATCGGGTCGGCGTCGCCGAAGAGCTCCTCGGCCACGGTCCGGCCGAGCACCACGACCTTCCTGGCGGCCAGGACGTCGTCGTTGAAGAAGTACGTGCCCTGGGCCACGGGCTTGTTCACGGCCTCGAAGTAGCTGGGGTACGTGCCGACGAACTGCCCGATCGCGTGGGTGGCGGCCCCGTACGCGGCGGTGGCCGAGGGGGCGTTGACGACCGGCGAGACGCTCTTGACCGACGGGGCGAGCGTGCTGTCCGTCAGCGCCTTGGCGTCGGCCAGGCTGAGCTGCCTGGCCTGGGTGCGCGGTCCGGTGTTCCCGCCGTCGGCCGGCCCCCGTACGCCGCCGCCACCTCCGCCACCTCCGCCACCGCCGCCGCCACCGCCGCCCGAGAAGGACGGGGAGATCGTGAGCGTGTTCGCGCCGAGGCGCTGGATGTTCTGCTGGATGCTGCGCGAGGAGCCCTCGCCGACGGCGACCAGCATGATGACCGCGGCCACCCCGATGAGGATGCCGAGCGTGGTCAGCGCGCTGCGCAGTTTGTTGGCCAGCAGGCCGCGCAGGGCGAAGCGGAGGATCTCGATCCGGTTCACGCGGCGTCCTCGCCCTGCGGCAGCCGCGGCGGCGGGCCGTCCACCGGCGCCTGTCTGCGGTCCTCGACGACCTCGCCGTCCACCAGCCTGATCACCCGCTTGGCGTGCGCGGCCACGTCGTCCTCGTGCGTGATCAGCACGATCGTGCGGCCGGACGCGCTGAGCCGGTCCATGATCTCCAGGACGTCGCGGGTGGAGGCGGTGTCGAGGTTGCCGGTCGGCTCGTCGGCCAGCAGCAGCGCGGGGCGGTTGACCAGCGCCCTGGCCAGGGCCACGCGCTGCTGCTGGCCGCCGGAGAGCTGGTTCGGCTCGTGGTGCACGCGGTCGGCCAGGCCGACCTGCTCCAGCGCGGCCAGGGCCCGCTCGCGCCGCGCGGCCAGGGCGACGCCGCCGTACACGAGGGGCAGTTCGACGTTGGCCAGCGCGCTCATGCGCGGGATCAGGTTGAACGACTGGAAGACGAAGCCGACCCTGCGGTTGCGCAGGACGGCGAGCTGGTGCTCGTCGAGGCGGCCCGCGTCGGCGCCGTCGATGAGGTACGTGCCCGAGGTCGGGACGTCGAGGCAGCCGAGGATGTTCATGAGCGTGGACTTTCCCGAGCCGGACGCGCCCATGACGGCCACGTAGTCGCCCCGCTCGACGTCCAGGCTGACGCCCCGCAGAGCGCGCACCCGGGCGTCGCCCTCGCCGTACTCCTTGACGAGGTCGCGTACGCGCAGCACGGGGACGGGTGCGGTCTCCTCCTGGACGGTCATCGCCTGCCTCCGCCCGGCACGCCCCCGCCGCCGGGGAACCCGGCCCCGCCGCCGAACTGGCGCTGGCCGCCTGTCGTGCCGTTCGCGGGCGCCGGGGGCACGATCAGGTCGCCCTCCGACACGCCCGACCTGATCTCCGTCAGCGTCGTGCCCCGCACGCCGACCTCGACCGCGACCCTGCTCTGGCGGCCGTCGCGGAGCACGGTGACCGTGCTGCGGCCGCCGCTGGTGGACACCGCCGTCGAGGGGACGGTGACGACGTCGTCGGCCCGGCCCACCACGACCTCGACGGTGGCGGTCTGGCCCAGCCTGACCTGGTCGGGGACCTCGCCGAAGGTGACCGTGACCGGGTAGCGCACCACGTTGTCGCTGGTCGAGGCGACGGGCTCGATCTGGGTGACCTTGCCCGCGGCCGTCACGCCGGGCAGCGCGTCGAACGTGATCGTGGCCTCCTGGCCCTGCTTGAGCCTGCCGACGTCCGACTCGGTGAAGGTGCCCACGAGGCGCAGCCTGGTGGTGTCGGCCAGCTCGACGAAGCCGCCGGACGTCGTGCCCTGTCCTGAGCTCGTACCACCCGCCCCGGAGCCCGAGCCCGCCCCTGATCCTGCGCTCGATGCTGCGCTCGATCCTGAGCCGTCGCCTGTGCTCGTGCCGCCGACCGAGCCGTTCACCGCCGTGATCGTGCCCTTGAACGGGGCCTTCAGCACGGTGGCGGCGACCGTTCGCCGCGCCTCCCTGTAGGCGTTGCGGGCCTTGACGAAGGCGGCGTAGAGCCGGGCGGTGTCCGTCCCGTCGTCGAGGGCGCTGTCGTACGCGGCCTTGGCCGCCGACAGGCTCTCCTGGGCGGCGGTGTCGTCCAGCCGGGCGAGCAGGTCGCCCTTGGCCACCTTGTCGCCGGGCTTGACGTAGATCTTCGCCACGGTTCCGCTCGTACCGAACGAGAGCGCCCTGGACCGGGAGCTTTCGACCGCGCCCGAGGCGGACACCGAGGCGGACACCGAGCCGCGGGAGGCGGTCACCGTCCGCACGGCGCTCTCCCCCGACGCCTGGCCCGCGCCGAGCTGGGCGTAGGCGAGCCCGGCGCCGCCCAGGAGGAGCACCGTGAGCACTCCGTTGGTAATCAGCGCTCTGCGCCTGATCGACACCTTCACGGCGGTGACCCTTGCACACGAGGCTGCGCCGCAGCCGCGAGCAGCCTGAACGTTCGCTGACAAACCGGCGTCCAGCGCGGGCACTCAGGCAACTCTGAGGCTCCTGACAGCTCGGCGCGATCCTGCTGGGCCAGGATGTCCCCTCATGAGACCGACTTTCGCGCTGGGCGGGCTCGCCCTGGCCGTGCTCGTGGCCGGGTCCGGCCTGGCGCTGGCCCTGCGCGACGACACCTCGCCCGCCGTCCAGGTGCGGCTGGCCGCCGCCCAGCGCGGGCAGGTCACGGCCGCGGTGAGCGCGGCGGGTGACACCGTGGACGGCTCGCGCCGGGACCTGGCGTTCGGCTCTTCGGGGACGCTGACGAAGGTGTACGTGAAGGTCGGGGCGAAGGTGAGGAAGGGCCAGGTGCTGGCCAGGATCGACGGGCGGGCGGCGCGGGAGGCGTACGAGGCGGCCAAGGCCGACCTGGCGGCGGCCGAGGAGTCCAGGGACGAGGCCGCGTCCGCCCCCTCGCCGGGCGGCGGCGACCGGGCCCCCGCGACCTGCGTGCCCACGGCCGGCCCTGGGAAGGCTTCGACGCCCGCGAGCACGGGCCGGGCCACGCCTGTCCCCACGGGCCCGACGCCCGTCCCGACGAACGGCCCATCGGACGGCCCATCGGACGGCCCATCGGACGGCCCATCGGACGGCCCAGCAGAGGTGCTGGTGGACACCGCGTTGGGGGGCGGCAGCGGGGGTTACGGGCCCGAGGAGCCTTACGGTGAGAAGGCAGATCCTGGTACGGGCGAGGCACGCGGCAGAAGCCCGCGCCCCACGCTAACGCCGACACCTGCGCCGACGTCCGCACCGACGTCCACCCCGACGTCCAGACCCACGTCCGGCCCCGCGGAGCCCGAGCCCCGGCCCACGGTGACGGTCACCGTGACCGCGACCGCCACGGCCACCGTGACGGCGACCGTCACCGCCAGGCCGACCGGCGGCTCATCGGACGGCGGCACCGGCGGGAACGAGCAGCCAGGAAGCCACCCCTCCACGACCGCCGCCCCACCCGACCGACCCGCCACCAGCGCCAAGCCGTCCACCAAGAAGCCCACGGCCACCGGCAAGCCCACAGCCGGCGTGAAGCCGTCGGCGAGCGGCAAGCCCACGGGCGGCGGCAAGCCGACCTCCGGCACCGGCCACCCTTCCCAGGGTTCGTGCGGCGGAACTGGCGGCACAGGGACCGGCGCCAAGGACGCCACCGGTGGTGCGGGCGGCGCGGGCTCGCAGGCTGCCGGCGGGGTCGGTGCGGAGCAGGCCGAGGTAGACGTGGAGCGCGCCGAGGCCGCGCTCCAGCAGGCGGCCGACGCCGTACGGGCGACCAGGATCGTGGCCCCGGCGGCGGGCACGGTCCTGTCGGTCGCGGGCGGACCCGGCGACCGGGCGGGCACCGGCACCTTCATCAGCCTCGGCGACCTCGACGAGCTGCAGGTCCAGGCCATGGTCACCGAGTCCGACGTGGGCCGGCTCAAACTCGGCCAGCGGGCCGTGGTGACGCTGGCCACGCGCGGTGACGAGCGCCACGAGGGGACGGTGACGGCCATCGCGCCCACCGCGACCGTCGACGGCCGGCTCGTCCGCTACGCGGTGACGATCGCCTTCGACGAGCCGCCGGCCGGGCTCATGCTCGGCCAGACCGCGTCGGTGACGATCACGACGGGCCAGGCCAGGGACACGATCTACGTGCCCGCAGCGGCGGTGCGCAGCCGCTCCGACGGTACGCAGGTGGTCACCGTACGGTCCGGCGGCCGGGACGCGTCCAGGGTGGTGCGGACCGGGGTGCGCGGCGACCAGTACGTGGAGGTCGTCTCGGGCCTGGGCGAGAGCGACCAGGTGGTCCTGTCGGGCGGCACGTCGGGCGAGTTCCCAGACGGGAGCTGGCCCGGCGCATGAACCGGCCGGTCCGGACGGCAACCACCCGCCCGTCCGGGCCGGCCTCTCTCCCGGCCGGACTCCGCCCCACCTGCCATGCGGAGTCCGGCCGGGCCTCACCACACCCCCGAAAAGCCCCGCAGGAGCCTGAGAGGGCCCACGAAGCGGTTGAGCGAACCCTCAGCTTCCTCCCAGCCGGCGTTCAGCCGGTGCGGGGTGGGGCGGCCTGGGCCGCGGCGGCGGCGGTGGTGTCGCTGGTGGACGGGATCGTGACACGGTGGGACGTCTTGGCCCGGGCGCCCCTGCGGGAGATGTAGTCCAGGGTCCTGAAGTCCACCGACAGCTCGTCCCGGGTCAGCCGCGCCATCAGGTACCCGCGCCGCTGATCGATGTACGAGATGTGCGGGTTCTCCTGGAGTGCCTCGGAGATCCACGTCCGGTCCCGGTACCCGTCCCCGTCGCTCGCGATCGACGACGCCACCAGTTCCCTGGCCACCACCGGCGAGTCCGGGTCGTCGAAGTCGGGCTTGAGCTCGGCCAGGTGGTGCATGTGCGCGTCCCCGGTCAGCACCACCGGGTTGGGGGTACGCGCCAGCGAGCCGAGCAGCCGGGTGCGTTCGGCCGCGTAGCCGTCCCAGGAGTCGAGATTCACCTCGCGCCCCGGCCCGACCTTGAAGTCCCGCTGCGCCATCAGGATCTGCTGGCCGAGCAGGTTCCAGCGGGTGGTGGAGCCGTTCAGGCCGCTCTCCAGCCAGCGCCACTGGCCGGCGCCGAGGAGCGTGCGCCCGTCGGAGAGCCGTTCGTCGCAGCCCGCCCGCACGCCGTCGAGGCACGCCTGGTCGTCGCGGAACTGCCGGGTGTCGAGCAGGTGGAAGCGGGCCAGCGTGCCCCAGGAGACGCGCCGGTTCACGCGCAGCACGGCGCCGTGGAGGCTGCCCCCGCGCAGCGGCATGTTCTCGTAGTACGCACGGAACGCCTGCGCCCGGCGCTGCTCGAACCCCTGGGCGCCGGTGCTGGAGACGGGCCCGGCCCAGTTGTTCTCCACCTCGTGGTCGTCGAACGACACCAGCCACGGCGCCACCGCGTGCGCGGCCTGGAGGTCGGGGTCGCTCTTGTACTGGGCGTGCCGCAACCGGTAGTCGGCGAGCGTGCGGCACTTGCCGGGGCTGTGGGTGCGGACGCGGCCGGCCAGGGCGGTGTAGCCGCTGGGGCCGTATTCGTACATGTAGTCGCCGAGGAAGACCACGAGGTCGGGCTCCTGCTCGGCCAGGCGGCGGTAGGCGGTGTAGTAGCCGTGCTCGTAGTGCGCGCACGCGGCCACGGCGAACGTGAGCGGAGTCTCCCCCACCGGCGTCGTCCTGGTGCGGCCGGCGGGCGAGAGGCGGCCCTGGCTTTTGAACCGGTAGAAGTAGTCGCGGCCCGGCCGCAGGCCCTTCAGCTCCACGTGGACGCTGTGGGCGTCGCGTGCCCTGGCCGTGGCCGTACCGGATTCGATGATCTTGGAGAAGCGCTCGTCGGTGGCGACCTGCCAGTCCACCTCCACGTCGCGGGAGGGCATGCCGCCGCGGCCGTCCCCGCTCATCGGGTCGGTGGCGAGCCTGGTCCACAGGACGAAGCCGTCGGCCGAGGGGTCGCCCGAGGCCACGCCGAGCGTGAACGGGTCGGATCTGAGTGTCCTGGACGAGGAGGCCGCGGCGGGTGCGGGCCG
>NZ_BAAAMU010000175.1:0-18641 GCF_039529435.1 Nonomuraea maheshkhaliensis | reverse complement strand
CGCTCGACCCCGGCCGGGTGGTGACCGCCGACCGGCTGATCGACGACCTGTGGCCGGACGACCCGCCCGCGCATCCGACAGCGGCGCTGCAGTCGCTGGTGTCCAGGGCGCGCAGGGAGGCTCCTGGGCTGATCACCTCCCATCCGGCCGGTTACCTGCTCGACGTGCCGCCCGGCGAGGTGGACGCGTGGGCGTTCGAACGACTGGCCCGCGACGGCGCGCTCGGCCGGGCGCTGGCGCTGTGGCGGGGCCCGGCGCTGGCCGACGCGGCGGAGCTGCCGTTCGCGGCGGGGCCCGCGGCGCGGCTGGAGGAGCTGGGCCTGACGACCCTGGCCGCCCGCATCTCCGCCGACCTCGACGCCCTCCCGAACGCCGACCCGATCGCCGGCTTCGGCCCTGTCGGCGGTCGGGGAGTGGGCGGGCCGGTGAGCGGGCTCGACGGGCTGGTGGCCGAGTTGGAGGGGCTGGTGGTGGCGCATCCGCTGCGGGAGCCGTTCCATGCCCTGCTCATGCGGGCTCTGACCGCCGGCGGCAGGCGGGCCGGGGCGCTGACCGTCTTCGAGCGGATCAGGACGGCGCTGGCGACGGAGCTGGGCGTCGATCCCGGGCCCGAGCTGCGGGAGGCGCATCTGGCGGCACTGCGCGACGACGAGCCGGCTCCCGGGGGCAACCTGCCGGCCAGGCTCACGAGCTTCGTCGGCCGCTCGGAGGACCTCGCCCAGGTCACCGGGCTGCTCGGCGAGGCCAGGCTGGTCACGCTTGTGGGTCCCGGCGGGGCTGGAAAGACACGCCTGGCCGTGGAGGTGGCCGCGGCGCTGGAAGTGGGCGCCGGGCTGGGGACGAGCGCGGGATCGGGTGCGGGATCAGGTGCGGGGACAAGTGCGGGGCTGGGCGTGGCCGGTGGTGTGTGGCTGGTCGAGTTGGCCGCTGTCACCGGGGTGCGGGCGGCGCTGGAGGCCGTGTTCAGGACCACCGACCTGGTGACGACGCTGCGCGGGCGCGCGCCCCTGATCGTGCTGGACAACTGCGAGCACCTGATCGACGAGGCCGCGCGGGTCACCCGGTGGCTGCTGTCCGAGGTGGCGGGGCTGCGGATCCTGGCCACCAGCAGGGAGCCGCTGGACGTCCCCGGCGAGCGCCTGCACCAGGTCCTTCCGCTGCCCGACGGGCCGGCGCGGGAGCTGCTCAGGGATCGGGCCGCCGCCGCCAGGCCTGATCTGCGCGTGGACGACGCGGACGCGGCGCGGATCTGCCGTGAGCTGGACGGCATCCCGCTGGCCATCGAGCTGGCCGCCGCCCGGCTGCGCACGATGCCGGTGCCGGTGCTGGTGGCGCAGCTCGGCGACCGGCTGGCCTTCCGTGGCGGGCGCACGTCGGAGCCACGCCACCGCACGCTGCGCGCGGTCATCGACTGGAGCTGGAACCTGCTCTCGGAGCGCGAACGCGAGCTGCTGCGGGGCCTGGCGGTCTTCTCCGGCGGCGCCACGTACGAGGCCATCGCCAAGATCTGCGGCGGCGACCTCGACCTGCTCTCCTCGCTGGTGGACAAGTCGCTCATCGCGTTCGACGGCGACCGCTACACGATGCTGGAGACGATCAGGCAGTACGCCGCCGCCGACCTCCCCGGCCTGCGCCGGGCCCACGCCCGCTACTACACCGAGCTGGCCGAGACCGCAGAGCCGCACCTGCGGACCGGCGAGCAGCTCACCTGGCTGGCCGTGCTGGACGCGGAGCGCGGCAACCTGGACGCGGCGCTGCGCCACACCGACGACCCGCTGCGGGCCGTCCTGCCGCGCTTCTGGCCGTGGATCATGCGGGGCCGGCGCCGCGAGATCACCGAGCGGAGCGCCGAGGTGCTGGCCAAAGTGGGTGGCGCAGTGGGCGGAACAGTGCCGCCGGGCCGGGAGCTGGCGTACGGGCTGTGCCTGGCGGCGACGGGCGGCGGGCTGAACGAGGCGGTGCGCGCGTCCGATCATCCGGCCGCGCTGAACGCGTGGGCACTGGCCACCGTGATGGAGCCGCCGGAGGACGTGGTGGAGCTGGCCGAACGCGGCGTGGCCGAGCTGCGCGGGCATCCCGACCCGTGGACCCGGTCGGCTGCCCTGCTGGTCGGGGGCATCGTCAGGTTCGAGTACGGGACGGTGTCCGGGGCGGAGGACCTGCTGGAGCCGGCGCTGGCCGGGTTCAGGAGCACCGGAGACCGGTGGGGGCAGTGGGCGGCGCTCTACTGGCTGTCGCTGGTGGCGGAGAACCGGGGCGACTGCGCCGCGGCCGTCGCCCTGGGCGAGGAGCCCGAGCGGCTGGCGACCGAGCTGTCGGGGCTGGAGACGCCGCTGGGGCCGATGACGTTCCTGCTGCGGCTCGGGCAGCTCAAGGCCAGGGCGGGCGATCACGAGGGGGCGGCGGAGGCGCTGGAGCGGGCCTGGGTAGCGGCCGTGCGCTCGGAGGACCAGGGTGTCGTGGCCCGGGTCAGGCACGCCAGGGCCGAGCTGGCCCGGCGCACCGGTGACCTCGCTGGGGCCGCGCGGCTGCTGGAGGCGGCGCTGGCGATGGAGGCGGAGGTGTCCACGCAGTGCCGGGCATTCATGCACGTCGAGCTGGCCAAGGTGAGCCGTGCGCCGGCCGGGCCGCTGCGGCGGGCGCTGGAGCTGATGGCGGGCTGCTCCGACCGGACGGCGCGGGCGACCGTACTGGAGGGCGTGGCCGAGCACCTGGAACCCCGCCCGGCGGCCCGGCTGCTGGGCGCCGCGCGGGCGCTGCGCGGGATCGGCGCGTCCGCCGATCCGTACGTCGCCCGGCTGACCGGAGCGTGCGAACAGGCACTGGGTCCCGGCGGCTGCCGGGCGGCGCTGCGGGAGGGCGCGACGCTTCCCGAGCCGGAGAAATACGCTCTCAGCGCACTCGGGCCCCCGGCGGCCCCGCCCTGAGCGCACCCGGACCCGAGCCGCACGCACTTGTGGCCCCGGCGGTCCCGCGCCGCGTTCTTGATCGATGCGGTGGGGTAGGTCACGCCGTCACTCGATGTTCTTCCCGTTTGGCGGTTGATACGCCATGGTTAGGGCAACTTGCACCGCGAGGTAAGGAGAGCAGTGGCCAGTCCAGGCACGATCGACACTCGAGGCAGTGACTTCGCCCGACTAGCCCATCGCATCACGGAAGCCGGTCTGCTCGACCGGCGTCCCGTCTACTACGCCGTCCGCATGAGCATCGCGGCCCTCGTCTACCTCGGCTGCTGGGCGCTGTTCGCCTGGGTGGGCGACTCCTGGCTGCAACTTCTCGTCGCGGTCGTGATGGCCGTGGTGTTCACGCAACTCGGCTTCCTCGCCCACGACCTGGGGCACCGGCAGGTCTTCAGGACCAGGCGGCCGAGCGACATCGCCGGCCTGATCATCGGGAACTTCGGCGTGGGGCTCGGCTGGGGCTGGTGGAACACCAAGCACAACCGCCACCACGCCAATCCCAACCACGAGGACCACGACCCCGACGTCTCCCCCGCCGTGATCGTCTGGTCCCAGGATCAGGCCGCGAACAGCAATGGCCTGCCACGATTTATCGCGAAGTATCAGGCTTTCTGGTTCTTTCCGCTGCTCACCCTCGAAGCCTGGCACCTGCACATCGCCAGCTTCAAGGCGCTGCTCAACCCGGCCGCCAAGCGGCGCCGCCTGGAGCTGACGCTCCTGGTCACCCACTTCGTCCTCTACTTCGGCCTGATCTTCACCATCCTGCCGGTCGGCAAGGCGCTGCTCTTCCTGCTCGTGCACCAGGGGCTCTTCGGCTTCTACCTCGGCTGCACGTTCGCCCCCAACCACAAGGGCATGCCGGTGCTGACCAAGGAGGACAAGCTCGACTTCCTCCGCAAGCAGGTGCTGACCTCCCGCAACGTGCGCGGCAACCTGTTCACGGACGTGGCGCTCGGCCAGCTCAACTACCAGATCGAGCACCATCTGTTCCCGCACATGCCGGCGCCGAACCTGCGCCGCGCTCAGCCGATCGTCGAGCGCTACTGCGCCGAGATCGGCGTCGACTACCTCCAGACCCGGCTGCTCACGTCGTACGGTCAGGCGTTGAGCCATCTGCACGAGGTCGGCGCCGAGCTCCGGCGACGCTGAACGCCGGTACTCCGGCGACGCCGAACCACGCGGGGCGCCCCTACCGGGCGCCCTCTTCCTCCAGGCGCTGGATCAGGGCGTCGCGGCGGCGTTCGAGCCCGGCGATCAGCTCGACCTGCTCGTCCGCCTGGCTGATCATCGTCGCGATCTCCACCTGGTCGGTGGCGCCGATGTCGCGGATCTGGTCGCGGACTTCCTGGTTCTCGGCGCGCAGCCGGGCCAGATCCTCTTCGACCTGCCGGAGTTCGTCCTTGGTGCTCATGTACCGGCTCTACCCAGGATGCGCGCCGCCAATTACCCCGCCATATGCGGATATGTAGAGAATGGGAGTCATGAGCAGGCCGTCGACCAGCACGATCGTGACGTCTGTGACGATCGCCGCCGCGCTGATCGGCACCCTGGCGTCGTACGCGTTCTTCCCGCGCGCCGCCCCGCTCAACGCGCTCGACGTCGTGCTGCCGCTGATCGCCGTCGGCGCGCTGCCGGCACGCGAGCGCTTCCCCGTCGCGGTGCTGATCGTCGTGGCGGTCTCGGTGGCCGTCTACTACCCGTGGGCCACGGTCGACGGGCCGATCATCGTGCTGCTGTTCGTCTGCCTGTACTCCGCCGCCGACCTGGGGCACCTGACCGCGGCCATCGCCACCGGCGGGGCCTCGCTGCTGGCCATGGGGATCGGTGAGAGCGGCGGCGTGCGGCACGTGGACGACAGCCTGTTCGTGATGATCGCCGGGTGGGTGGTGGCCGCCATCGCGTTCGGCGGCGTCACCCGCAACCGCCGCGCGTACCTGGAGGAGGCCAGGCAGCACGCGCTGGACGCCGTACGCAGCAAGGAGGAGGAGGCCAGGCGGCGGGCCGGCGAGGAGCGGCTGCGCATCGCCAGGGAGCTGCACGACGTCCTGGGGCACAACATCTCCATGATCAACGTGCAGGCCGCCGCGGCGCTGCACGGACTCAAGAAACGGCCTGAGGAGGCCGAGACGGCGCTGCGGACGATCAAGGACACCAGCAAGGAGACGCTGCGCGAGCTGCGTACCACGCTGGGGGTGCTGCGCCAGGTGGACGAGGACGCGCCGACCGCTCCGCACGACAGCCTGGCCCGGGTGGAGGCGCTGGTGCGGGCCTCCGGCCTGGACGTGCGCACCGAGCTGTCCGGGCCGCTCGACGCGCTGCCCACCGAAGTGGACCTGGCCGCCGCCCGCATCGTCAGGGAGGCGCTGACGAACGTCTCCCGCCACTCCGGCACCGACCGGGCCACGCTCCGCCTCACCAGCGCGTCCGGGCACGTCGAGATCGAGGTCGACGACGAAGGCCCCGGCGCCGTCTACGACGAGGGCAGCGGCTTCGGCGTGCAGGGCATGCGCGAGCGGGCCGCCGCGCTCGGCGGCACCCTGGACGCGGGCCCGCGACCCGAGGGCGGCTGGCGCGTCGCCGCCCGCCTGCCACTGAACCAGCCGACGGACGGGACCCGATGATCCGCGTACTCCTCGCCGACGACCAGACTCTGGTACGTGCCGGCTTCCGCTCCATCCTCAGCGACGAGGAGGACGTCGAGGTGGTGGCCGAGGCCGCCAACGGCGCGCAGGCCGTCGCCGGGGCCCGCGAGCACCGGCCCGACGTGGTCCTCATGGACATCCGCATGCCCGAGCTCGACGGTCTGGAGGCCACCCGCCGCATCGCCGGCGACCCCGCGCTCGACGGTGTCCGGGTGATCATCCTGACCACGTTCGACCTGGACGACTACGTGTACGGGGCGCTGCGCGCGGGCGCGGCCGGGTTCCTGGTCAAGGACACCGAGCCGGCCGAGCTGATCCACGCGGTCAGGGTCGTGGCCAGGGGCGACGCGCTGATCGCCCCCTCGATCACGCGCCGGCTGATCGCCGAGTTCGCCGGCCGGGTCAAGCGCCCCGACCCGGGACCGCGGCTCAACGCGCTCACCGAGCGGGAGCGCGAGGTCATGACGCTGGTGGCCGCGGGCCTGTCCAACGACGAGATCGCGGCCAATCTGGTGCTCAGCCCGGCCACGGCGAAGACGCACGTCAGCCGGATCATGACCAAGCTGGCCGTGCGCGACCGCGCGCAACTCGTCGTCATCGCGTACGAGGCCGGCATGATCACCCCGGGCTGGCTTACCCCCTGAGTCGTACGCCGGCCCGGCCCATGCCACCCGGGGTGTACGCCGGGTGCCCGCCCGGGCATGACGCGGCACGCGGTGTCCTGCCCGGAGGCTCGGAGCATGGACACCGTGGACCTCGCCCGCCTGCAGTTCGCCCTCACGGCGGGCGCGCACTTCCTGTTCGTGGCGCTGACGCTCGGCCTGGCCACGATCGTGGCGGTCATCCAGACCTGGGCCACCGTCGGCGGCAACCCCGTGCACCTGCGGATGACGCGGTTCTGGGGCCAGCTCTACCTGATCAACTACGCGATGGGCATCGTCACCGGGCTCGTGATGGAGTTCCAGCTCGGGCTGTCGTGGAGCGGGCTGACGAACTTCGCCGGCGACGTGTTCGGCTCGGCGCTGGCGATCGAGACGCTGGCGGCGTTCTTCGTCGAGTCCACGTTCCTGGGGTTGTGGATCTTCGGCTGGAACCGGCTGAACCGGTGGGCGCACCTGACGGTGATCTGGGTGGTGACGCTCACGGCGTACGCGTCGGCGTTCTTCATCATGACCGCCAACGGCTTCCTGCAGAATCCCGTGGGCCACGTGCTGGACGGCGGGCGGCTGCGGCTGACGGACTTCGGCGCGATGGTGGCCAACCCGGCGGCGCAGCTCGCGTTCTGGCACGTGCTGGTCGGCGGGCTGATCACGGGGGCGTTCTTCGTGGCCGGGGTGAGCGCGTACCAGCTGTTCAGGCGCACGCCCGAGCAGGACGTCTTCCGCAAGTCGCTGCGGATCGGGGTCGGCGTGGCGCTGCCCGCCGTCTTCATGAACGCGGTGTTCGGCGGGATCTCGTTCCAGACCCTGCAGCCGGCCAAGGCGGCCGCCTGGACGAACGACGCCGGCCGGCTGGCGGAGGCGCAGGCCGAGATGGTGGCCAGGTTCGGGCCGGGTGACTATCTGCCGCCTGTGGGGTGGGTGCAGGCGGGCGGGATCACGATGCTGACGTTGTTCGCGGTCATGCTGGCCGTGGCGGGGCTGAGCTTCCTGCTCATGCTGTTCCGGCCGGTGGTGCGCGGGTTCCGGCTGTGGCACGGGCTGCTCGTGCTGATGATCCCGGTGCCGTTCGTGACCGTGCTGAGCGGCTGGATCTTCAGGGAGATGGGGCGCCAGCCGTGGGCCGTGTACGGCCTGCTGCGCACCTCGGAGGCCATGTCCCCGGTGACCGCGGGGCAGATGCGGTTCTCCCTGATCGCGTTCTGCACCGTGTTCGGCGTGCTCATCGCGGTCAACACCTGGCTGCTGGCCAGGCACGCCCGGCGCGGGCCCGCCGCGGTGACGCTGGGCGACCGGCCGATCGACGCCCCCGTCCCCGTCCCCTCGTTCTGAGCAAAGGAGCCGATCGTGGAGATCCTGATCCTGGCCTTCTTCGTCCTGGGTTACCTGGTCCTGGCCGGGGCGGACATCGGGGTGGGCATGGCGCTGCCGTACCTCGGGCGGTCGTCCGCCGAGCGGCGCGAGGTGATCGCCGCCATCGCGCCGTTCTTCCTGGGCAACGAGGTGTGGCTGGTCGCCGCGGCCGGAGTGCTGGCCGGGCTGTTCCCCCAGTCGGAGGGCGAGCTGCTGCACGGCAACTACACCGTCGTGGTGACGCTGCTGGTGGCGTGGGTGGTGCGCGACATGGGGCTGTGGCTGCGCGGGCGGGTGCCGGGGGCGCGCTGGCGGGCGTTCTGGGACGGCGCGATCGTGGCCGGGAGCTGGGGGCTGGCGCTGAGCTGGGGCACGCTGCTGTCCCACGTGCTGCTCGGCATCGAGGGGCCGGCGGCGGCGCTGCCCGCGCTGGTGCTGACCGCGCTGTTCGGCACGCACGGGCTGACGTTCGCGGCGCTGCGGCTGCGCGGGACCCTGCGCGAGCGGGCCGCCGTGCTGTCGGGCGGGGCCGGGGAGTGGCGCACGTACGCGCTGACGGCGGCGGCGCTCGTGGTGGTGGGGGTGCTGGCCGGGCTCCGGCTGCCGCTGGAGCCCGGCACGTCGGGGCCGCTGCTGGTGCCGGTCGTCCTCACGCTGATCCCGTTCCTGGTGGCCTCCCAGGCGTGGGTGTGGTGGACGTTCCGGCACCGGGTGAGCGGGCCCTCCTACCTCTAGAACAGCGGCTGGCCGTCCCTGGTGAGCTTCCAGTTGGGGGCGGCGAAGTCGGCCGGGTCGATGGTGCCCTGCGCGGTGGCGTACTCGATCAGCGCCTGCCTGATCTCCACCTGGGCGTTGTAGAGGACCGGGGCCGTGGTCACGTGCGGGAAGCCGCCGCCGCCCGACTGGCGGTAGTTGTTGATCGCGACGACGAACTCCTTGTCGGCCGGGAGCGGAGCGCCGTCGTAGCTCAGGTTGGCGATGCGCTGCCCGACCGGCTTGGCCACGTCGATGTCGTACGACACCCCGGAGAGCTGGTCGTAGTTGTAGTCGGGCGTGTTGCCGGCGTTCGTCAGCGTGGCCGGGTCCACGGGGGCGCCGGGGGCGAGCTGGTTGAAGTACTTGGCGGAGTACTCCAGGTAGTCCTTGATCTGCGCGCCGGTCAGCTTCACCGCCAGCAGCGTGTTGTCGTAGACGTACAGACCGGCCACGTCCCTGACCCGGATGTCACCGGCGGGGAAGACGGCACTGCGGCTGAACGGCGCGGCGATCGAGAGCACCGGCAGCGTGTTGTCCGGCAGCGCCTTCTTGACCGTCTCGACCTGGACGTGCTGGATGTAGTCGAGGATCGGCGTGTCCTTGTACGGCGACTCCGTGGCCACCAGCTCCTGAGCCGACTGCGCGACGACCTTGTTGACGTAGCCGATCGTGGTGTCGTGCTGCGGCTTGAGCAGCCGGACGATCTTCGGGTCCTCCGCGACCGTGTTCGTGTTGAGCGTGGTGGAGGACTTGCCGGTGACCGTCCACTCGCCGCGCTGCTTGGCTAGCTGGAAGTCGAGCACCGACAGGCGCTGGCCCCACTTGCTCGGCTCGGTCAGCAGCACCTGCTCGCCGGTCGCCTTGTTGGTCACGAACCGCTGCGCGACCTCGTTGTGGGCGTGCCCGAACAGCACCGCGTCGATGCCCGGCACCTGCTCGGCCACCAGCGCGGAGGCGTTCTCGACGGGCAGGTCGCCGCCGTAGGAGGACAGGCCGTTGTCGCCCGCGTGCGCGGTGACGACGACCACGTCCGCGCCGAGGCCGCGGATGACCGGCACCCACTTCCTGGCCGTCTCGACCAGATCGGTGAAGCGCAGCTTGCCCTCGACGTTGGCCTTGTCCCAGATGGCCACGCCCGGGTTGGTCAGACCGAGCACGCCCACCTTGACCGGCTTGTCACCCTTGACGTTCATGGTCTTGATGACGAACGGCTGGTACGCCGGCAGCCCCGACCGGTCGCGGACGGCGTTCGCGCCGAGCACGGGGGCCTTCATCTGCTTGATCCAGGTGGCCAGCAGCGGCAGCCCGTAGTTGAACTCGTGATTGCCCAGCGTCACGGCGTCGTAGCCGATGGCGTTCATGGCCTTGGCCATCGGGTGGGTCTTGCCGGTCTCGGTGATCGGCTCGACCTTGGCGTAGTAGTACGCCAGCGGGGTGCCCTGGATGGTGTCACCCGAGTCGAACAGCAGCGTACGATCCGCTCCGCGCTCGGCCCTGATCCGGTTGACCAGCGAGGACACCTTGGCCAGGCCGACGGCGTTGCCCTGGCTGTCGGAGTAGGCGCCGTCCTTGAAGTAGTCCCAGTTGAGCACGTTGGCGTGGAGGTCGGACGTGCCCATGACCGTGACCGTGACCGTCTTGGCCGGTTTGCCAGCCTGCGCGGGGGGCGCCACCAGGGCCAGCGCGCACAGCGCGGCGGCTCCGGTGAGGGCGAGCTTCTTGGTCTGCATGCTGCTGGAGATTAATCTCGACAAATTACTCATTGATTACGAAAATGCAGATCAAGCTCGGCCCCCCGGAAACGTACAGCGACCGAAACGCGCCCGCCACCGGGTGCTCACCGTGACTTCACCGACGCGTCCTCGGGGGCGACGTCCGGACGTGAGGCGCGCAACCAGCGGCAGCCGTGCGGCTCCATCGTGATCCGCACCACGCCTCCGTCCGGCACCTCGGTGCTCCCGTCCGCCAGCAGGTCCGTGAGCCGGCAGCCGCCGAGCCCGTCCAGCCGCAGCTCCGCCTCCCGCGCCGTGTCGCTGAGGTTGTGCGCGACCACCACCGTGGCACCGTCGGCGTCGCAGCGGTGCGCGAAGACGGCCGGCTCGCCCGTGTCCAGCACCGTGGACTCGCCCCACGCCAGCTCGGGGCACTCGCGGTAGCGCTCGATCAGCAGCTGGAACCAGCGCAGCAGCGAGTCGGTGTCGCGCCTCTGGTCGGCCACGTTCACCCGCTCGGGGCCGAACGCGCCCTCGGGCACGGCCCGGACCGGCTCCACCCGGCTGAACCCGCCGTCGGGCGACCACTGCATGGGGACGCGGACCGCCATCCGCCCCTCCGCCTTCAGGTTCTCCCCCAGCCCGATCTCCTCGCCGTAGAAGATCACCGGCGTGCCGGGCAGCGAGAACAGCAGGCTGTAGGCCATCTTGACGCGCCGCGGGTCGCCTCCGAGCATGGGCGGCAGACGGCGGCGCAGCCCGCGCCCGAAGATCTGCATGTCCTCGCTCGGCCCGAACGCCGCGAAGATCTCCTGTCGCTCGTCCTCGGTCAGCTTGTCCAGCGTCAGCTCGTCGTGGTTGCGCAGGAACACGGCCCACTGGCAGTCCTTGGGCGGCTTAGGCCGCTCTCGCAGCGCCTCCGACAGCGGCCCCGCGTCGCAGCGGGCCAGCGACAGCCACGCCTTCTGCATCCCGATGAAGTCGAAGCACATGGTGATCTGGTCGCCGAGCCCGTCGCCGAAGTAGGAGACCAGGTCCTTGTAGGCCACGTTCACCTCGCCGAGCAGGATCGATCCGCCCATCCGCCGGGTCATGAACGCCCGCAGGTCGGCCAGGAACTCGTGCGGCTCGGCCAGCTTCGGATCGACGTTCTCGATCAGGTACGGCACCGCGTCCACCCGGAAGCCGGACAGCCCCAGCTCCATCCAGAAGCCCAGCACCCGGGCGATCTCGTCCCTGACCTCGGGGTTGGCCACGTTCAGGTCCGGCTGGTGCCGGTAGAAGCTGTGCAGGTAGTACTGGCCCGAGCCCTCGTCGTACTCCCAGACGCTGTCCTCCTTGTCGGGGAAGACGACCTGGTCGGGGTTGTCCGGTTCGGGGGTGTCGGACCAGACGTACCAGTCGCGGAGCGGCGAGTCCTTGCTCGACCGGGCCTCCTTGAACCAGGGATGCCGGTCGGACGTGTGGTTGACCACGAGGTCGGCGATGACCCGCAGGCCGCGGTCGTGCGCGGTGCGCATGAACTCCACGAAGTCGCCCAGCGTGCCGAGCCTCGGATCGACGGTGTAGAAGTCGGTGATGTCGTAGCCGTCGTCCTTGTTGGGGGTGGGGAAGAACGGCATGAGCCACAGGCAGGTCACGCCGAGCCCGGCGAGATAGTCGATCTGCTGCGTCAGGCCGCGGAAGTCGCCCACGCCGTCGTCGTTGCCGTCCTTGAACGTCTCCACGTCCAGGCAGTAGACGACGGCGTTCTTCCACCAGACGTCGGAGGTGTACGTCAGTCGCATCCGTTTCCGCTACCCCTGGCGGGGCGGGTCATGACAGCGTACGGATCGCCGCTTCGACCAGTTCCCAGAAGCCCTCGACGTCCACGCCGGTGGCCACCCGCGCGTTGGGCTCGCGGCCGAGCTTGCCGAGCAGGTCGACGCTGGTCGCGCCGGCCGTCTCTGTGCCGTGCAGCTCGACGTCGATCCTGGTGGCGGCCGTGGTCACCAGGTCCGGGCGTGCGACCAGGGCCATCGCGACGGGGTCGTGCAGCGGTCCTGCCGGCATGCCCTGGTCGCGCTCGTACGTGGCGTTGAAGAAGGCGAGCAGCTCGACACCGAAGGCGGCCGTCCTGTTGCCGATCGCGCCGATCCTCGCCATCACCTCGGAGGTGACGAGGACCTGGTGGGTGACGTTCAGGCCGATCATGGTGAACGGCAGGCCCGAGCCGAGCACGACGGCGACCGCCTCGGGGTCGGTCCAGGAGTTGAACTCCGCGTACGGGGTGATGTTGCCGCGCCCGGTCGACCCGCCCATCCAGACCACCTCCTTGATCAGGGGCAGCCGTTCGGGGTGGGCCCGGACGAACAGGGCGATGTTCGTCAGTGGGCCGGTGGCCACGATCGTCACCGGTTCGCCGGCCGTGTCGAGGACGTCCCTGATCAGCTCGATCGCCGTGCGCGGGTCGGCCTCCACGACCGGTTCGGGCAGTTCGGGGCCGCCGAGCGCGTTGGCGCCGTGGATCGACTCGGCCGGGGTCAGCACCCGTACCAGGGGACTGGCGGCTCCTGGCGAGATCGGGACGCCCGTGATCCCGGCCAGGCCGGTCACCACCCTGGCGTTGTAGGTGGTGTGGGTGAGCAGGCCGTTGCCACCGACGGTGGTGATGGCGCGCAGGTCGATCTCCGGGTCGCCGGCCGCCAGCCAGATCGCGAAGACGTCGTCGTGTCCGGGGTCGCAGTCCAGAATGACCGGTTTCGGCATCCGCCCATGGTATAGAGCGGACTGCGGTGGAACGCGCCGGTCGGCGGGCTGGTGGATCGGTCGGCGGGCTGGTCGGCTACGTGGAGTGCGGCCGGTCAGCGGGTCATGACCGCCTGTCTGGCGCGCAGGGCGATCTCCAGCTCGAACCGGATGTCGGGGTCGGCGAGCTGGTCGCCGTACAGCTCCTCAAGCTGACGCAGCCGGTAACGCACGGTCTGTGGATGCACGTGCAGCTTGGCCGCCACCTCGCCCGCGCCCCTGCCGTGCCGCAGCCAGGCCAGCAGCGTCTCCGCCAGCCGGTCCTGCTGCGTGGGCCGCAGGTGGGCGAGGGGCGCGAGCCGTACCTCGGCCAGCGCGCTGACCAGTTCCTCGTCCTTGAACACGACCAGCGTGGCCATGTGGTCCTCGCACCGCAGCAGCCCTCTGGGCAGCACGCCGCGCCGCGACAGCTCCAGCGCCTCGCCCGCCCACCGCAGTGAGGTCGCGGCCGAGGTCAGGGGGACGGCGGGGCCGATGGCCGCGCGGTGGCCGCGCAGGGCGTGCTCCAGCGTCTGGGCCTGGCCGGGGCCGGCCGGGTCGGGCACCAGCAGGCACGGCGAGGGCCGTTCGTGGCCGGTCAGCACGTCGGGCGGCAGCGGGGGCACGCGGCGGGCGCCGTGCTGCTCGTCGAGCGCCACGCAGGCGACGGTCCTGGGCAGCCGCCATCCGGCCGCCTTGGCCAGGTCGGCGATGGCCTCCTGGCCGGCGGGCGGCCGGCTGAGCAGCAGGTCGAGCAGGCGGTTGCGGCGGCGGTCCATCTCGCCCGCCTCGTGCGCCCTGGCGTACTCGAAGCCCTCGGCGGCGGCGTCGGCCAGCTCGTCGAGGTAGACGAAGATGGCGTCGCCCAGGCCGTACAGGCACTGCGGCGACAGCCCGAGCGGGCCGGCGATCTCGGTGAGCCGCCGCCAGCCGACCCGGGCGCCGAGCCGCATCGCCGCCTGGAGCGGCTCCAGGTTGCGTCCCTCCGCCGCCTCCCCCTTGCCGATCATGCGGAACGGCTCGGGGTCCCAGGGGGCGTCGGGGTCTTCGACGCGGTCGAGGAAGCCTTCGATGGCCTGCTCGACCGCCATTCGTACGACTTTGATGTAGATCTCGTCCGAGGGCCGGGCGTATTCGGGGATGCGGGTCTGGATCTCCTCGATCACCTCTTCCGAGACCCGGCCGATGCCCGACCTGAGCGTTCTGACGATCTCCGCGGGGATGCGGCTTTCGCTGACGTCACTCCTGATGGCCATCGTCCCTCCTGTCGCCATTGTGACCCAGGCAACAGAAGAATGTGAAGCAAGTGCTTGTTTATTGTCAGTTCTGGAGGAAGGCGCCGAACTCCTCGACGTCGATCAGCCCGTCACCGTCCTTGTCGAGCCGCTGCACGCCCGCCTGCGCCGCCTCCAGCGTCACGGGCTGGCCCATCACCTCCATCAGCCTGACGAGCTCGACGGCCGAGATGCGGCCGTCCTTGTCGGCGTCGATCAGTTCGAAGGTGGTCGCGTAGTCGCTCATGGTCACCCTTCCCGCTTGATCCGATATCGCGTCAGACCTTAGTCGTGACTTGTCGTAGCGCGTCGATGAATGCCAGGACTTGTGGGGTGGCATTCCCTTCGCGCCAGGCAATGGCGAGTTCCCCAGGAGGCAGCCCCGTAACGGGCCGGTACGTCATTCCCGGCCGGTCGTACAACCTCGCGTTCCCCTCCGCCACCAGAACGACGCCGAGTCCGCTGGTCACAGCCTCGAAGACCTCCTCCGCCGTGTTGGCGGTCACCCCGATCACCGGTTCGTCCTCTCGCACGTCGAGCCCGAGCCAGAAGTCCCGCAGCGCCCCCGCGGCCGTGGGCAGCGCGATGAACGGCTCGTCCCGCAGCTCCGCGAACGGGATCTCCGCCAGCCCGGCCAGCCGGTGATCGACCGGCATGGCCACGCCTCGCTCCTCCCTGGCCAGCACGTACGTCCGCAGCCCCGCCGGCACCGGCAGCCAGATGAAGGCCACGTCCGAGGACCCGTCGGCCAGCCCGCCGCTGGGGTCGTCCCAGCCGACCAGCCGCAGCGACACCTCCCACCCCGGCATCGCCGTACGGAAGCGGCGCAGCGCCTCCTGCTGCAGCCCCCTGCCCACGGCGGTCTGCATCCCGATCACCAGGGTGCCGGCCGGCGCCGCCGCCCGCGCCCGCTCCACGCCTGCGCCCCAGCGTTCCAGCAGGTCGCGGGCGGCCGGCAGCAGGGCCGCGCCCTGCCTGGTGAGCACCACCCCGCTCGGCACCCGGTCGAACAGCCGGAAGCCCAGCTGCCGCTCCAGCACCCTGAGCTGCTTGGACAGCGCCGGCTGGGAGACGAACAGCCGCTCGGCGGCGCGCGTCACGTTCAGCTCGTCGGCCACCGCCACGAAGTACCGCAACTCCCGCAGATGCACGTCCATAGCCATCGGTTATAGCAAAAGGTCTTGGACGCACCGGCGGTCCCGGCCGCAGGATCGAGCGCATGAAGACCCGCGTACTCGGAAACCTCCTGGTCCCCGCCGTCGGTTACGGCGCGATGGTGCTCTCACCCGGTGTGTACGGCGAGATCGACGACACCCGCGCCGAGGCCGCGCTCAAGTCGGCGCTGGACGCCGGCGCCACGCACGTCGACACCAGCGACGCCTACGGCTCGGACGGCCACAACGAACGCCTGGTCGGCCGGGCGATCAAGGGCCGCAGGGACGAGGTGGTGGTGGCGACCAAGTTCGGCCTGGCGATCCCGGAAGGCGAGCCGAGCCGGCCGCACCCCGTCGGTTACGCCTTCGGCGAGCTGCGCGTGAACGCCGATCCCCGCCTGGTCCGCCACTACGCCGAGCGCAGCCTGCGCAACCTGGACACCGACGTGATCGACCTCTACTACGCCCACTACCCCGACCCCGGCGTCCCCATCGAGGAGACCGCCGGCGCGATGGCGGAGCTGGTCCGCGACGGGCTGGTCAGGCACCTCGGCCTGTCCAACGTCACCGCCGCCCAGTTGCGGGCGGCGCACGCCGTGCACCCCGTGGCGGCCGTGCAGAACGAGTGGTCGATGTGGCGGCCCGTGGACGCCGACCTGCTGGCCACGGCACGCGAGCTGGGCGTCGGCATCGTGGCCTGGAGCCCGCTCGGCAACGGCTTCCTCACCGGTACGGTGCGGGCGCTCGGCGAGGGCGACTTCCGGCACAACGCGCCCCGCTTCTCGGTCGAGAACCTGGCGGGCAACAACGACCGTTACGCCCCGATCAGGGACCTGGCCACGCACCTCGGACTCACCCCGGCCCAGCTCGCCCTTTCCTGGCTGCTGCACCAGGACGAGCACGTGGTGGCCATCCCGGGCAGCCGCACTCCCGCGCACATCGAGGAGAACCTGGCCGCCGCCGACCTGACCCTGCACCCGGACACGCTGGCCAGGATCGACGAGGCGCTGAACGGGTTCGAGGTGAGCGGCGGGACGCTGCTCTGACACCTGCGCTGGACCCGCTGGACCTGCTGCCCGGCGGCCCGTACGTGGTCAGAGGCTGCCGGCCGGGCGGCCGCGGACGAGGGTGGCGAGCCAGACCGTGGCGAGGGCCGCGTACACGGCGAGCAGGGCCACCACCGGCTGGGCGACGATCACGGCGACGGCGGCGGCCAGGGCGAGCAGGCCCGTCCAGCCGTACAGGATCGTCCGCCCGCGCGGCGAGCCGGTGTGCGCGGCCTCCTGCAGCGGGGTGACCAGGGCCATCACCGTCACGCCCGCCGTCCCGACCGGCTCGGCGCCGAGCCCGATGCCCAGCCCGAGCAGCAGCCCGCCGGCCGCCAGCAGGCCCCAGCACGCCAGCGCCACCCGGGCCTCGGCGCCCTCGAACAGCAGCCTGGTCGCCTTGGCGCGGGCCAGCCGCAACGTGGTCCACGCCTCGGCGATCCAGGCCACCCAGTGCAGCACGGCGACGAGGACGAAGACCACGATCACGGGCGGGACGGCGGGCAGCAGGAAGATCAGCCGCCAGCCGCCGGCGAACCGGCCGCGCAGCCGCGAGAGCATCCGGTAGAGCGGGTTGCGCTGCTTGAGCGCCGCCACCAGGTAGTCCCTGGCGGCCCCGAAGCCGGGGTCGAGCCTGAGCACCTCACGGAACGACTCCGCCGCCCGCCGGGGCTCGCCGAACCTGAGCGCCGCGCGTCCCTGCACGAAGTGCGCGGTGGGGTTCTCCGGGTCGAGCTGTACGGCGTGCGCGGCGGCGGCCATCGCCTGACCGCCGTCGCCCAGGTTCGTGCAGGCCAGCGAGAGCAGGCTGACCAGGTCGCGGTCCTCGGGATCGATGCCGAGGCCCTGCCTGGCCGCGCCGGCCATCAGCGCCCACTCGCCCCGCAGCATGTGCACGCGGGCCAGCACCTCCCAGTTCGGGACGTGCTGGGGTTCGAGCCGCAGGGCCTCGCGGACGGCGGTCATCGCCTGCTCGGGCCGCCGGGCGCGGTAGTACACCTGGGCGGCGGCGTACTGGGGGAACCACTGGTCGGGCGCGAGCCGTACCGCCTCCTGGGCCTCCTCGACGGCCTCGCCCTCCTGACCCTGGAGGATCAGGGCGAGCCCCAGGAGGGCGTGCCCGGAGACGTGCTCGGGCTCCTGGGCGAGCAGGCCGCGCAGCTCGCGCTCGGCGTCGGCGGGGCGGCGGAGCTGGATCAGCGTGCGCGCCCGCTCGACCGGATCGGCGGCCTTCACCACCCGCTCCACTCGACCAGGCCGGGCTCGACCGGACCGGCCACCCTCGCCTTGCCCCGCACGACCGGGCCGGGCTCGGCCGGGCCGGCGACCGTCACCACTTGCCCTTCACCCAGGGCATCAGCTCGTCCCAGGCGCCCGAGTCGTTGGCGTGCAGCACGTAGTTGCGGGCGGTCGCCATCCACTCGCGCACCGCCGTCGGGCGCAGCGTCTGGGCCGCGGCCAGCAGATCCTGCGTGGACAGCGGGATCGGGCGGCCCGCGCTGATCGACTGCTGCAGCTTGGCCTCCACCGCCCGGTCCACCAGGCCCTTGAGGTCGGCGCCGACGAAGTGCTCGGTCACCCGCGCCACGGCGTCGAAGTCCATCTCGGCCAGCGGCTTGTCCCGGCACAGGATGCGCAGGATGGCCGCGCGGGCGGCGGCGTCCGGCGGCGGCACGAACACCGGCTGGTCGAGGCGGCCGGGGCGGCGGAAGGCGGCGTCCACGTACCAGGGGACGTTCGTCGCGGCCAGCACCAGGACGCCCTCGTTGGCGCTCTGGTCCACGCCGTCGAGCTCGGACAGGAACTGGTTGACCAGTTGCCTGGTCTGCGCGTGGCGCATGTCGGAGCGGCGGCCGGCCAGCGCGTCCACCTCGTCGAAGAAGAGCACGCATGGACGGTTGCGGCGGGCCAGGTCGAACGTGGCGTGCAGGTTGCGCTCGCTGGAGCCGACGTACATGTCGAGAATGTCCGACAGGCCGACGTTGACGAACGCCGCGCCCAGCTCACCGGCGGCCGCCCTGGCCAGGTGCGTCTTTCCCGCTCCCGGCGGACCGTAGAGCAGGACGCCGCCGCCGGCGCGCTTGCCGTACGCGGCGTAGAGCTCGGGCTGCTGGAGCGGGAGCAGCAGCTTGATCCGCAGCGCCTCCTTGACCGTCTCCATGCCGGCGACGTCGGCGAACGTCACACCGGAGCGCTCGACCTCGGCGGTGGCGCTGTTCGCTGGCGCGACGTGGGGCGCGGAGGGCCCGGGGCCGCTCGGATCCGCGTGCGGCGGGGGCGGCGGCGGGGCGCCGGACGGGGTGGCGGGCATGGGCGGCG